>JAHZJA010001442.1 GCA_022601155.1 Deltaproteobacteria bacterium
AGCCCATACTGCGCGACCACCTCTTCCCGGGGATCGTCCATCGCACGCGACTGCTGCAGGGCGTCGACGCTGCGCGCGACGGCGATCTCCGGATCACCCTTGGCCAGAGCCCAGCCTGCGGCGGCGCTCGTGTAGCGCAGGCGCTCGAGCGGCGGCAGGTCTGGCTCGGCCAGTCGCTCGGTCAGCCCCTTTTCGATCTGCTCGGCGCCCAGGTCGAACACGAAGGGCTCGATGCGAGCGGGGGCGGGCTCGACCGGCGCCATCGAGCTCGTTCCCAGCACCACGAACTTCACCCGGGTGGAGACCGCTGCCGACGCCAGTCGTCGCCACGAGGCCTCGATGTCCCCGGGTCGACCCTCGGTGGGCGCATCGATCACGATGACCAGTCGTCCGCGGTCGCGCAGCATCGCGACGGCAAGCCGCGCGCACAGCTCTGCAAATCCCGCCTCGGCGTCGCGATAGGCTGAAAACGCCTCGGCTTCCTCGAGCAGCGGTCCGGTATGTCGGCCTCCCGTCGTTCGTTGCTCGAGCGCGTGGCACTGGCGGGCGACATGACGGCGCGCCTCCACCCAGTGGTACAGCGGCGAGAGGAAGGGCAGGGGAGGCACGACGATGGTCACCGTCGTCCGCACCGCGGGGCACGGCAGCCGTCGGATTCGCTGCCCGACGGCGGGGGCCGTCGTGCCGCACCCGCTGACGGTGAGCATCCGACGGCGCGGATCGGTGAGCAGTCGGTCGACGGCGGCATCGAGGCTCGAACCGGTGGGGCGAGACATCGCGTGCCACCGTTGGGGGGCCAGCGGACGCGTTCCCTCGTGCGTCTGGTCGGGCTCGAAGGTCACCCAGGTGAGTCGTCCGTGGCTGGTGGCGGCCAGCAGCCGACCGAGACACGCACGCCAGGCCGGCTCGAGGTCGGCGGGGGCGGCCACGTCGAGGGCCACCACCCATTGGCGCACATGGTTGCCGTAGGCGCGGGCGATCGCCTCGAGGTACTCGACCAGCCGTACTTCGATCCCGGTTCCTTCGTCGTCACTGACGCCGTAGGGGAGGACGAACGCGGTCTGCTCGTCTTGCAGAGCCTCCTGGGCCTCCTCGACTTCTTCGGCTGCGGCGGAGGCGATGGCCGCACACAGTCCATGGGCATCATCGAAGGTCGCGGTCACGCCGAGCACCAGGTCGATCTCGTCGCCGTCCTCGCTCGCTGCGACCAGCAGCTTGGTGGCCATGACCTTGACCTCGGGGCGCGTGTGCAGCTCGATCGCCAGCACCTCGGGGTCGGCCAGCAGCGCGCGCAGCCGGGCGAGCTTGTCGTGCATGAAGCGGGTCAAGGGCATCGCACTACGCTCCTTTGGGGCGCGAGCCGCAGTTGAGCAAGACGTTGTCGCCGTCGAGGTTCACGTTGCCCTCGCCCCTGACGTTGACGACGTCGTCGCTGCGGAGGTCGACCGATCGACGTGCCCGCACCGCGAAGCGATCGCAGTCCATGGCGATCGTGCGGGTCGCCTTGAGGTCCAGCCGGACCGCGTCGATCTCCACTACGGGGCCGTCCTCCGTGAGACGGACGCGAAGCTCGAGCCGCCCCTCGGGATCGCGGATCTCCAGGGTCTCACCTCGCGCCCCGTCGAGCGCACGGAGCAGGCGGCCGCTGGGGGTCCGGGCCAGTGGTGGCAGGGGACGTGCCTCCGCCGCGGGTGGGGCGTCGGCGGGGCGGAACAGGGCCTGTAGTCGTTGGGCTTCGTTTGCATCCATGGTGTCTTCGTCCTGTCATCCGATGTTGACGACACCGCCGCCGATGTCGACCTTGCCGCCGGAGAGCTTGGCTCCGCCGCCATCGAGCACGCACGACCCACCCCCGCCCGCGCAGGTGGTGACCGCCCCCATGAGGTCGGCGTTGGCGGTGAGCACCACGGCGCCGCCTGACTTGGAGGCCACCGTGGCCTTGGCCCCCACGATGGTGGCGCTGGCGTCGTAAAGAGCGCTGGCTCCGTTGGAGGACGACACCTTGGCGTTGCTATCGAGGAGGACGGAGCTCCCGTCCGATGACGAGGTGCAGGCGTTGCTATCGAGCAAGATCGAGCTTTTTCCGCTCGAGCTCATGCACGCGTTGCCGTCGAGCAGGATCGTGCTCTCGCCCGCGGACTTCATGAACGCGTTGCCATCGAGGACCAGCGATGCACCGCCTCCGGCCCACAGCGTGATCTTGCCGGGCTCGAGCTTGATGTAGCTGCCGGGGCACGACAGCGTGATGCTGTCGGGGGCCTCGATGAATGCGGTCTTCGATGCGTTGACCTTGTAGTCGCCGTTGACGCTGGTGCTGGAGCCCTTGAAGCCGTCGCCGCCGTCGGGGGGCTGCCCGTCGACTTCCACGACCTGGTTGCCGTGCACGACGACCTTGCGATCGCCTCCGACCGTGTGCGTCTCGTGGTGATCGATGCGGGTGTTGGTGTCGTGGAGAATCTCTACGGTGAGGTCCTTCTGACCGTGGATGTAGATTTCCTCGCTCCCCGCGGCATCCTCGAAGCGCAGCTCGTTGAACCCGTCGCCGCCTGGCGAGCTGCTGGACTTGATGGTGCTCTTGGTCTTGTCTTCGGGCAGAGGGTAGGGCGTGTCGTGGGCGCCGTTGTAGACGCAGCCGATGCACAGCGGGCGGTCCGGATTTCCATCGAGGAACTCGATCACCACTTCCATGCCGACCCGGGGCAAGAACACGCTGCCCCAGCCGCCGTGGGCCCAGGTCTGAGCCACGCGGACCCAGCACGACGACCCGTCGTCGTCGGGGCCCAGGCGGTCCCAGTAGAACTTGACCTTGATGCGACCGAACTTGTCGGTGTGGATTTCTTCACCGGCAGGACCGGTGACCACCGCCGTCTGCGGTCCGTAGACGCGCGGGCGCGCCGTGGTGGATGCGGGGCGGAAGGGCGTGCCGACGGGCATGCACTCGAAGGTGTTGCAGTAGCGCGCTCCTTCGGCCGCCGCGTCGATGTCCTCGTCGGGGCACTCGCCCGCGTGGGTGACCTGGGTGAGCAAGAACTGTGTCTGCTCGAGGTCGGCGCGGTTGTGCTCGCCGAGGACGAAGGTGCGCCCGGGGCAAAATCCACTGACGATCGACTGCCCTTCACCCCGCTGGGTCTCGGCCGCGATGGCTTCGAGTCGACGTGCGGCCATCGTTCGCCGCTGCTGGGTCTGACCGTCGAACCCGTCGTCGTCGAGATCGTCGACCACATGGCGTCGCTCATCGTGGTCGTACACGGCAGGTCCCTTGCCTGCCTCGAGCTTCGCGTCGCCCTCGGCGGGGCCGGCGGGGGCCTTGAAGTTGAACCCGCGCGAGACCACTGCACTGGGGCGCTGACACAGCCGCCAGTCGAAGAACGAAATCGACTCTCGCTCGAACAGCTCCGGCTGGTCGGTGATGATCGGGACGTCCTGCCCATCGAGGCCGTCGACGGGCTCGTAGCCGTGGTTGTCGTCGACCAGCCGCATGATCTCCTCTCGAGCATCAGCGTCCGCGACGAATGCATATCCGATGCCCTCGTCCTCCATCAGCCGACTCGCGAAGGCCAGGTCCGACTCCCGATACTGCACGCAGTAGTCCCGTGGCTCGTACTCTCCGCTGAGCCCCGAGGTGTCGACGGTGCGCCCATACTCCTCCAGAGCGGGGCCGAGCACCTGCTCCAGGATCTCGGGGACGGTCAGCCCCTGGAAGATCCGCGAGTCGGTGCCGAGGTCCAACAGCTGCAGTGCGGGCACCACGTGCACCCGGATCTGCAGGCGGTCGCGGGACAGCCCCACGTACTCCACCCGGTCGATGACCCCGTGGATGGTTCGCAGCCGATCGCCGCGCTCGATGTCGAGGGTGAGCGACGCCCCCAGGAGGCCGTCGGGGTTGGTGTCGAGGGTCTCGGTCATCAGCTCGAGCGACATCTGATACGTCCGCGACAGACCCTCGCTGAGATCGAATCGACGGACGCGCCAGCCGGGGTCGGGCCCGTCGTGGATCTCGACGGCGTACGCAACGGTGTCCAAGCGCGCGTCTTGGAGTTGCTCGTACACGCCACGCAGGTCGGGGTTGGGGCCTGGGATGCGGTCGTTCACCGCACCGACAGAGCAACGGGTGTTCCGATGTGACCGACGACGCACCTTGGTCACAAACGGTGGGGATGGTGCTCTACCCTTCGTGGCTCGCCGTTCACCACTCGCCATTGCGGGGCACCGGTCCCGGGCATGGCAGGTCCGCACCCACGGGCGGACGTTGATCTTGGAAGTGGTCGGGTGGGGCGCTGCGCCCAGTCGGACCGCACTGCGCGATCTCGAACGTCTGCTGTGGGTCGCGCTCGCCGAGCCGCGCGCCGCCGGGGCGGTGCGGGAGGCTGCAGTGGCCCTCGGGCTGTCGACCGCGGTCGCGGGGCCCACGGCGCTGCGGGACGCTCTGCGCCGCGCAGCCCGGGCGGGTGCCTTGCGGATCGAGGAGCGCCCCCATCCAGTGGTGTCGCCGACCCCGCTGGACCTCCAGCTCGAAGATCCGCCCGCTCCACCCGAGACCCCGGTGAGCGATGGTGTGACGGAGGCGGCGCGCCGCTTCGAGGTGGTGGTGGTCGACGAGGTCGGCGTGCCGATCGAAGGGGTCGCGCTGAGCTTTGATCATCTCGCCCAGGCGCATGCCAAGCAGACTGATGCCTCGGGGTCGGCGGTACACGACTCCACGGGAGTGAGCTTCGCGACCGTCCGGGTGACGGACACCGCGGCCCTGGCCGAGCAGCTACGGCCGCGCTGGAGCACGCCGCGCTCGCCGGCCATTGCCGCCAGCGAGCCGGACGCGCCCGTCGTGGTGGAGCACCTGGATGGGTCGTTCGACCCCGTGCCGCTGGAGCACGGCGTGACGACGACGGTGGTGATCGCCCCGCGGTTCGCCTGTCGCGAGGTTCCGGCCACCAGCTTCGACTTCGGCAAGAGCTTCGTCAAACGCGACGGTATTGCCCAGCTGTCCGGCATTGCCCAGGAACTCCATCAACGCGACGGGCAGCGGGCGCTCATTCATGGCCACACCGATCTGTCGGGCCCCGAGGCCCTCAACAAGCGGCTGAGCGAGCGACGAGCCCAGGCCGTGTTCTCCTTGCTCACCCACGACTTCGAACGCTGGGAGGCCATGTGGACCGGCCGGGGGCAGGGGGATGCTCCGCACTGGTTCGAGGCGTGGGGAACCCGGCAGCTGCAGCACATGCTCAACTCGCTGCTGTGTTTCGATGACGACGACCAACAGCTGGGAGAAGACGGGCAATACGGCAGCCGCACCCGGCAAGCGGTCCGTCGGTTTCAGCGCGGTGACTATCCCCATTGCCCCGCCGAGCAGGCCGCATTGGCCCCGACGGGGACCTCGGATCGGGGCACGCGTGAGCAGCTGTTCTTGGCCTACGCCAAGCTCGCCAGCCGTGACCCGGTGGACGTCGAGCGCTTCGTGGAGGTGGGGGGGGCGCCATTCGTAGGCTGCGGCGAGGTCAATCCGCTGTCGTTGGCCGCCAAGGACCGTGAGAGTCGACGGGTGGTGGTGTTCGTGTTCGACCCCGCGGCGCAGCCCGAGGCACCGCCGTGCGTACGGGGGGATCACACCGTGTGCAACGCACAGCGGGTCGAGCCGCCGCCCGCAGGGGCGCCGTTCTACGGATGTGCACACTACAGGAGCATCGCGACCTGCTGCCATCCCGTGGGTGGGCCCGACCTGGCGCACGACGTCATCGTCCGGTTCGAGTTTCCGCTATCGGAGGCCAATGGCCTCCCGGAGGCCTTCGTACTCGAGAGCGAAGACCAGCCCGACGAGGACGGCCCGCCCGGATTCTCGCAGCGCAAGACACTGGCCGACGATGCGCAGGCGATGGCCCCCGGCAACGAGGTCGACGACGATCCTCCCAATGCCGACGTCGACGCGCAGGACGTGGACGAGGGCGCGGCGCGGCACTGCGAGCTCCACCTGACGCATGTGCCCGATGCCCACACCTACCGCCTGCGGGTCGAAGGCGTGGAGCCTGGCTACACCGTGTTCACCCGGACGCCATTCCACGAAATCTCGGAGCTGTCGGCGCCGGAGGGGACCGTGATGTTTCCTCGGATCCAAAAGATCCTCACCGACAATCCCTTCGGGCTGTGACGATGGACGGCGCATTCTTTCCCGCGCGGACCTCCGAGCGCCTGGCTGACCCGGGCAGTGCCGAGGTGATCGTGCTGCGTCGTGCCCTGCTGGTGCTGCAGGGGCGCTACCGCCATCCCCTGACCGACGAGGACGTTCCTCTCCCGCCGCATCGTTTCGTGCTGTTCCACGACGAGGCCCGGTTCTCGGAGAGCGGTACCTCCGATGCCGAGGGCATCACGGGGATCTTTGCGCCGCAGACCGACGGCGTCGCGGCGGACGCGATCTGGCAGCTGATGTTGGTGCCGATCTTTGCCGGTCGCGCCGACTCGGACAGCTATGCCCAGCGGGAAGGGGCCTGGATCGACGTCGAGCGCAATGCATGGGTCGCTCCCGATGCCATCGATGGCGGGGAGCGGAGCGACTTCGATGCGCTGACCACCCGCCCGCTTGTCCGGGTCCCGCTGTGGACGAGCACCAGGCACGTGAGGGCGGGCCTGGGCTTGTTGCAGGGCAACCCGCACGCTCCACAGTTCGAGGCGACGGGGCAGCTGCGCACCGCGGAGCTTCGCCCTCACGGCACGGGGGCGAATCCGTGGGTGATCCAAGTCGACCACGGGTGGGTGCGACGGTTCATCCAGCTGCGGTTCTACGACTTTGCGGCGCGTCGCGAACGAGCGCTGCCCCCCGGGGTCATGGTGATGGCCGGGAGAGCGGGCAGCAGCGTGGTTCGTCCCGATGGCACCCTGGTCATCGGTCACCCCACCGCTGCGCTCACACCCCGCACCGAGTACACGTTTCGGACGCCCAGGGGGACGCGGTTTTCGCTGGCCGATCGGGTGCTGCGTCGAGTCCCGGGGGCGCTCGACATGGCGGACATCGAGCACGACTACCTCGTCCCCACGCACTGGTCCTGTCGGGGCAGCATGCCCTGGGTGGGGCCCGCGGATGCCTCGCCTGCGCTGCGCCAGCCGTTTGAGGCGCTGCACGACGAGGGAGCCAGCCCGGCCGCTCCGCTGTGCTTTCACCTGGACGATCTCGTGCTGGCCAACGGGTCCGATGTGGTCGAGCCCGTCGGCGACCGTGCGACCCTGTTCGACGGTGAGCTCCGGATCATCGACCCACAGCCGCAGCGACCATGGTCGACGCGTACGTTGCCGGGGCCGCTGCTCCCGGCCGAGCAGTGGCTGTTCGTGCGCGGGGAAGGGCTGTCGCGTCGGACCCGGCTCATCGAGCACGCGGGACAGATGTTCGATGTCGGGGAACAACGACTGACGGCCGTGGTGGGGACGCCACACTCGGGGCGGCGTGCCGCCCGTCCATTGGAGGCTTCGGCCTCCGGTTCATCGCGGGTGGGCATCGTCGACTGCCGGTACCTGGCCACCGAGTACCGCGGCTTCGTCGGGCGGCTGGCCCACTTGCTCGTCTACACCAGTACCTTCATCGATGTGGTGAGGCCGGGCCCGAACGTGGGGGTGGGCGGCAAGACGGAGGCGATGCTGCTCGACGCCGCACGGGTGTGGACGGGGCAACACCCCGGGCTGCCCGATTCCGAAGACGGCAAGGCCTATGCGTTGATTCCAGCCGACGGAATCGGACCCACGCGGTCCATCGTGCGACCTCGCTTCCACTTCGGCGCGCGGCAGCACGAGGCGGCGGTCAAGGGCGGCCTCCCGAGCGTGGTCGAGGTGCGGCCCGAGGCCGGACGAGCGACGGCCGGATCACCGATGAAGCTGTTCCTTCGTGCGGGCAGCCTCAAGAACCCTCCCATCGATCCCAACCCGCCCAAGGTCGACGACCCCGTGTACGGCCCCAGCGGGAGCACCATCACGGACCGCCACGATGATGTGCCCGGGCGTGACTTCACCCTCGCGCACGAGCTGGGCCACTACATTGGGTTGCCGGACGAGTACCTCGAGGACGTCGAGCCCGGGCCAGGGCGCCACGGGTTCTTGCCGCGATTCGAGCAGAGCAGCGCGTCCAAGCCATGGGCCTCCGATGTCACGGCGATGATGCGGGCCAATCAGCACCCGCGACTGCGGTACCTTTGGATGCTGGCCGAGCACGCCAAGCGCCAGTCGTTGCCGCCCGACCATTGGTTTGCAGCCGAGGGCCCGTTCTCCGTGATGTACGGCGGCGACGGTCTTCGCACCCTGCGGTACGAGATTCCCCAGACGCATCGGGGCTTCGCGGGCAGGCCCAATCCCTGGACCGCGCCGCTCGAGACTCCGGTGGGGCGCGGGCGCGGCCTGCTGTATCCGATGTCGGAGGACGAAGCGACGCGGGGTCCGTGGTTGCTGCCGCCGTCGGGTGGGGTCCTGGCCGACGGATTCGACGGCGTGTTCGTGTTCGTGTGTCGGTTGTGGTTCGAGCCCCGCGCCAGCCTCGATGGCGACGATGCGTGGAAGGCCATGCGCAAGGTTGGATCGGAGCACTTCCGGCGCGGGACGATGCCGCGGTTCTGCGTGCGATTCCCCGGCGCGGCCACCTTCTCGCGGGTGGCGCTGTTGGTGCAGCCGACGTTCGAGCTGAGCGTCGCGCCCTCGCCGTTGGACGACGGCTCGGGAGCCCAGACCGCGGCGGCGGCCGACATCACGGTGCTCGTGCGTGGCGACGACGACCCCCCCCAGTCGGGGCCGCTCGAGACGCCACCGCATCCGATGCAGGTGTCGCTGCGGGAATCCGAGGTGGGGCGGTGGTTGATGCGCTTTGCGTTGCGACAGGACCTCAACGGCCTCGTCCGTGACAACGGATCGTTCGCGGCCCGTGATTTCTCCGAGATGAACGCGGCGTTGGCCGCCGCCTTGGGCCGTGCACCCGGGGTCGTGGAGGCGATCGGATGAGCGGGTATCGCATGCCGCATGCCGACTGCGGTCGCACGGGACAGGTGCGCGCCTCGGCCCGCGCCTGGCGGCACTTCGAACGCCTGGTGGTGGATGGGCCGGGGCGAGGCCTGCTGCGAGGAGGGGCGTGGGCGGTGTTGGTCGATGGCGAGGGGCACCGGGTGGTGGCCGTGTATCCGCAATGGCTGGTGGTGGTGGAGCCGTTCGGGGCCCGGGTGCTCGATGGCAGCCCGGGGTGGTCGGCCGCGATGGACGAGCACGGTGTGGTCTACGGCGGCACG
>JAHZJA010001443.1 GCA_022601155.1 Deltaproteobacteria bacterium
CACTGGCTGACCTGACGGCGCCCCCTGCCGTTGGGATGCGTGACGACGCGGAGCACCATCGAAGCGACGCTCCGCGTCGGCACGCCATTGCGCATGGCCCGGCATCGTCGTCGGGACCGGCCCGTCGACGGTGCCTACGCCTTGGCCGTGCGGGAAACTCCGACCGCACGCCGTGCTCGTCGTTGGACACACGTCCACGCCGCTGTCGGTCGACCACGACGACGGTTGAACCGGAGCCTTAGAAGTCGAGGCTCACCGGTCGGCACGTGACCCCGAACGCGTCGATGCTGTCGCCCGCGCGGCTGTTGGCGATGGTCGCGACCTCGCCGGCCGGGCAATCGGCCTGCGGAAACGGCTGGCCTCCGTTGCCGCCCACGGGCGCCAGATCGTTGGGACCGCCAAACCCGATGCTCAGGTCGACCCCGTCGTCGGCGAGAAACAACGGCGCGCACCGCAGCTCGATCTGGTCGACCAGCGATCCCGCGCGACCATCGAACCCGACGACGGCGCTGCCGGCTGGACACGTGGCGTCGTAGGCTTGTCCGCCCAGCTGTCCGCGGATGGGCATCAGCGAGCTCTCGGTGACCGACAACGCGATGGCCCCCGGATCGACCAGCGCGAGCACGCCACACACGCCGCGAATTTGGTGCAGCCAGCCTCCCGTGGCGCCGCGGATGCCGATCAGCACTTCGCCGCTGGGGCACTCGTCGTCGAAGGCATCGCCACCGTTGGCGTTGCCCTGCTGGGTGAGCGGCGTCTGAGAGCCGTAGTCGATGCCCGTGGGGCCCTGGCGGCAGTCGCTGAGGCAGCCATCGAGGTCATCGTCGTTGCCGTCGTCGCAGAACTCGCCCGGCTCCGTGATCCGATTGCCGCACACCTGTGCCCCGCCGGTTCCCGGGGGCTCGCCCGTGGTCGGGTCACCCGTGGTCGGGTCACCCGTGGTGGCGCTGGCCGAGACACCCTCGGTGGTATCGGGGTCGCCCGACGTGGAGCCAAGACCCGAGCCCCCCGCCGTCGTGCTCGTTCCGTCGCCCGCTCCGGTGGCCATGCCTCCGGTCGATGGTGTGGCCGAGTCCGAGGCGCCCACCATCGTGGTCGCCCCCGGTTCCACGCTCGTGCTGCCGTTCCCAGCGTCTGGACTGACCTCGGCGGGTACGGGGTTGCATGCCCCCCACGTCAGTCCAGCCCCAATCATCCATGCGCGTCGAGCCCCCACCATCCCCATCGTCATGCAGCGTGACAGCCACCTGCGACGCGGGCAAGCGCGCTACGCCATGCTCCATGGGGCGGTGCCGGGTTCCCCGACAGTGATGTCCCCCACCCCAACGCCGCGACTGGGCGGCGTTCATTGGACCTGGTTCAGCCGCCGCGACGACGCTTGCGCTTGGGCTCGGTCTTCTTGTTCCAGGTGTTCGGATTGGGCAGCAGGTCGCCCTCGAATCGGAACCCGATCACGAGGTACGGGACCCCGGCGCTGACGTCTTGCCCCGTACGGAAGCGATGACGCGCCCACCACTGCGACAGCACGATGAGCGTGGGCTTGTTGAAGCGCAGGTCGGGGCGATCGAAGAACGTGTAGAGGACCGCCGGGCCGATACGATGCGTGGGGCCGTTGGGGCGGCTGACCGGCTCGGACGCCTGGAAATGGCGAGGCTGGTAGAAGGCGTGGGTCAGCGTGTAGCGGACACCGACCTTGAGCCCAAAGTCGAACAGGTACAGCAGGTCGGCGTCGTTGGTCAGCGTCCAGCCGCGGTCGGGCTGCGGGATGTCGAGGGTCTGGTGATAGTAGACGGTGTCGCCGTCACGAAGATCGAAGTCGGCCCAGTAGAACTTGAGGTTGTCGCGGACCGCGAAGTTCTTGACCTTGGCCTGCAGCAGCATCGACAGCGTCACCCAGTGGCCCGTCGTCGAGTAGTTCTCGATCGCGGGGTCGTTGGCGTCGTCGCGTCGCTGGAGCTCGCTGTCGGACCAATCGGCGGTCGGGCTGTTGAACGACTGGAACAGGCCGAAGCTGCCGAAGTAGCCGGTGTAGTCGTACGTGGCCGAGAGGTTGAGGATGGCCAGCGGCTGGAAGTCGAGCTTGGGCCCGATGCGGCCGTAGGCCGGGGTGATGTACGTGTGCAGCTGCGCCGCGATGAAGCTGTCGCGGAACAGCGCCGAGTTCTTGTCGATGAACTGATAGCGGTAGCCGGTGGTAAACTCGTTGACCAACCCCAGGGGGTTGTACCGAAGGGCGGTGAGGTTGGAGTAGATCCAGCGATGCCGCGGGCGGGGGTCCAGCGTGAACTCTTCCTCGGGCTCGATGGCCTCCTCGGTGACCGGCTCGGCCTCGTCGGGCGTGTCGGTGGGGAGCACCTCGGGCTCTTCGATCGGGGCAGGCTCTTCGACCGGGGCAGGCTCTTCGGTCGGCGTGCCTGCCTCGGTCGGCGTGCCCTCGGTCGGCGTGCCTTCTTCGGTCGGCGTGGTCTCGGGCTCGGACGGCAGGCCGCCCTCGGGGCTGTCACCCTCGACAGGAGCATCACCTTCCGCCGCCGGCGCCTCCGCCGCCGGCACCTCCGCCTCGACCGGCGCAGCCTCGCCCTGCCCTTCGGGAGCGACGACATCCGCCCATGCAACGCTCGGTCCTGCCAGCGCCATCGCGGCTGCACTCAGGACCCACGTTCCTATCCATCCCCCAGTTTTGCGTCCGCAGCCAGCCATGCGGCGGCGACGATACACCGGGCGCTTGAGCCGCGGCTACCACTTTCGAGCACGCGGTCGCGCGGCCCCGCCACGAGGTACGCCGCTACGGACGGTCGCACCACCGTCAGGGCGCCTGCACGCCAGCGGGGGTGCTGCGCTCGTCCTCGAACATCCGAAGCACGTAGCGCCCGGTAGGCGTGTCACGAAGCTGCTGTACCCGGGTCCGCCATCGCTCACCGAGCACGTCGACCGCGGGCAGAACCGCAGCAAATCCCTCGTCGGGGCTGGGGATGAGCACGGGCGATAGCATGCACGCCACGGTGAGATCGGCTGCCGTGAACCGGTCTCCGAACAGATAGCGCCGGCCGTCGATCCGTCGGTCGAAGGCGGCGACCTCCTCGGTCACCCGCTGAAACGACGCCTCGACGCTGTGCGGGTCCACGCCAGCCCGTGTGCGCAAGACCCTGGCCACCAGGGGCGTCGCCAGCGTGAACACACCGCCCTGCACCCAGCCTACGTTGTCGCGGCCGAGCTTGGCGAGCATCCCTCGGTGATCCAGACAGCACCCATAGGCCAGCCTTCGCGTTTGTGGGCCCACCTGGTCGTGAAATTGCTGCTCGACGCGCTCGATCGCGGCCTGATGCTCGGGGGGGTAAAGCGTGGTCTGCGGTGTGCCGTGGGTGTCGGACGCCCACCGCAAGATCTTCCCCGAGTCGCGCAGGAACCGTCCTGGCGCTTGGACCAGCAGCGGCGTCGACCACCGAGACGAAATGCCATCGGCCACGCCAGCGCGACCTCGGGTGGCCAGCGCGACGCCCAGCAGATGGAAGACCGGCAAGTAGGACCGCTGAGTGTACTCGATACCGAAGTAGTCGAGCGCCCAGCGAGCCCGCTCGTTGTAGTGGGAAAAGGGGATCGTCACCAATTGCATCGAGGGCGACAGGAGCATGCGCCCCGTCGCCCTCGATGGCTACTCGATCCCGCTCAATCGGCCGGCCAGGGCTCTGGGGGCTTGCTGGGCGGGGGAATCGCCGCACCGCGGGCCATGAGGTTGTCGATGAACATCACCACGTAGCGCTGGTCGTCGATGATGTCCTCGTCGTCATTGGTCTGCAGCCAGCCGTCCACACTGGCCTCCAGCGCGACCAACAGGTTGAGCGCACCTCCGTCGTCGCCGACCGCAGCTCGCTCCGAGGCCAACAGGAAGCCGATGTACAGGTTGAGGGTGACGAAGGCCTTCTCGGCGCCCTCGGTGTCGAACCAACCCTCCGTCGGTGTCTCTCCCGGCTCGAGCGGGCTGAGGATCTCGGCGGACTGCATCACCAGGTCCTCCGCACCGGGCACCCGATACCGCATGGAGATCGTGCCGACGCGGTCACCGTCGGGCTGGGCCCCCTCGGTGGGGATGAGCTCGGCCACGATGGCTCCGCCGCCGCCCCGGCGACCCCCCTCGTTGTCTCCCGTGCTCTCGCGGTGGGCGATGTGGAGGCTGGGAATCTCCATGTGGGCGGTGTGCAGCCCGACGTCGGCGAGCTTGGTGCCGTACAGGCCCCGCAGCTGATACCCCGAGCTCACGTCGAGATCGATGGAGACCTCGCTGGCCAGCGGCAGCAGCAGCGCCTGCGCCTCTTGCTCGAACACTTCCTCGACCGCCGCGTGGCTCTCGAGGAAGTAGAACGCCCCGCCACCGGTCTCGGCGAGGGTCCGCATCAGCGTCGGATCGAAATCCAGACCCAAGCCCACCGTCGACAGACCCAGGCCCTCGATGGCATAGGCGGTGGAGAGGTTGGTGAGCTTGTCGTCGTTGAGCAAGCCCGTCGTCGCCTGGCCGTCCGACAGCAGCATCACCCGGTTCTGCTGGCCGAGCACCGCGTGATCGGCCACCACCTCGTAGGCCGTGCGCAGGCCTTCGTACATGTTGGTCGAGCCGCCGGTCGACAGCTCGGAGATCGCGACCTGCAGATCGGCCGAGTCACCCGCGACGGCCTCGGCCAGCACCGCTGCGCCGTCGTCGAACGTCACCAGGCTCACTCGATCCTCGGTCCGCAGCACATCGGACATGCGACGTAGCCCCTCCCGGACGTGCTCGATGGGGGCTCCTGCCATCGACCCGCTGGTATCGACCGCGATGGCGAGATTGAGCGGCGGTCGCTCGATCTCGGTGGGATCGATGGGGGTGTTCATGCCCAGCAGCACCAGGGTGCAGTTGGCTCCGCTGAGCATGTTGCCCATCACCCCGAGCATGCCGTGGATGCACACGTCGTCGCCGCACTCGGGCGCGGGCATCTCCACCTTGTGCTCGTTGAAGAAGCCGACATCATCGAGGGTCTCGGGGCCGGGAATGTCTCCCGCCTCCAGGATGGCGCGGAACTGGCCGAAGTCCTGCGCGCCTCCCTGGCCGACGCCCGGGCCGACTGGGGTCTCGCCGGGTCCGGCGGAGTCCGAGTCGTCGCCGCCGCCCATCGGCTCGGGGCCCTCGCCCCCCGCATCGGCGTCGTCGGAGCCCCCGCAGCCGGGAGCAAGGGTCAGGCACGCAGCAGCCAGCAGGCCACACAGTCGCTGGGTTTGGAACTTGATGGTCATGGTCTGATTTCCAAGAAAGGGTCGGGGATGTGGCGTGGGCGTTAGTTGAGCGAGGGCCACTGGGCGACCACGAACTCCAGGTCGGCGCCGCGTGATGCAGGGCCCAGCGCGCACGCAGGGTCGATGACGAAGCGCTCCTGCGCGTGCAGCAGAGTCATCTCGACGGTCCGACCGAAGCCGGTGCGACGCGTGGGTGCCTCACCCGTGAGCAGCTCGGCTGCGTCCAGGTCCTCGCCGCTGGCGACCACCGTCATCGGGCGCTCGACCGTGCCGCACGCGGGCTCGGACAACACGTCGCAGCTGTACAGGGGAAGCGCGGCCAGCTCGACCCCGGGCACCGAGGGCAGCGCGCCTCCGGCCGAGACGGTGAGCATGGGCAGGGCCTGCGCCTGCCCCAGCTCGTCGAGCGCTACCATCTCGATGACATCGGCAACGCCCGGCTGGCCGTCGACCGGCTGGCCCAACCTCAGCTCGATGTCGTCACCGGCCTCGAAGGGAAAGCTGCTGGTGGGCACGCACAGGTACCAGCTTTGCGACTGCGTCTCGCTCTGCGCCAGGTCGATGCCGAGGCAGCCGTCGAGGCCCACGGTAACGTCGGTGATGCGAGCGGCCCCCCACGGCACAGGGGTGCTCCAGCCGATGCGGTCCGCGTCGGGCTGGGTGGCACACTGCCCCTCGGTCTCGGGGTCGATGGGGTCGTGCACATGGATGAGGTCGGCGCGACCGTTCAACGCCAGGCCATCGGTGCCGACCGCCTCGACCAGGATGGCGCCGGGCAGGTGCTGCCCGCCGTGGGCATCGACCTGAGTCGAGGCCGGGTCTCCGTCGAACCACATGAGCACGGTGGGCTCGATGGCGTCCGCTTCGACCCAAGCGGCGTAGCACGCCGCGGCCCCGGGCGCGTGGTCGACCACGGCGACGTTGCTGTTGGCGGGCAGGGTCCAGCTGGACGCGGGGGCGAACAGCGACGAGCGCAGCAAGCTCCCCGGCGACTCGGCCACCGCATCGCAGTCGAGTGCGACGTCGGTTCGCAGCTCGCGGATGCGCACCACGATGTCGCGGGCCGCCGCATTGTGGAGGAAGACATCGGCGCGGATCGGCGGCAAGGGCTCCTCCCAGTCCCCATCGGAGTCGTCGACGCCCGTCGAGCCCGCGCAACAGTCGGGCTCGGGCTCGGGCTCGGGGTCCGGGCTGCTGGTCGCGACCGAGCACGCCAGGCCCACGGCCGCGGCTCCACACTCGCCAGCCCGTCGGGCATTGGCCGCCGTCGATCGCTGCATCGCGGGCAGGTATCCCCACAGGCTCAGGCCGAGCACGGGCAGCGTGAGCAGATCGGTCACGTCGCGGGTGATGACCCACGGAAACCCAATCCAGCTCATCGCGGTGCTCCAGCCCGCGGCCGCCTCGGCCGACAGCTGAATCGCCGCGAACACCAGACCGATGGCGAGGTGGCACGCAACCCAGGGCCGCCAGCGGCGGACGCCCAGCAGCGCCGCCAGCAGCAGCGGTGCCACCAGCAGGCCGGCGACGTCGCTCAGCTTGCCCGTGACGGCGGATGGAAGGATGTCGGCGCCCTTGAGGACGTGATCGTTGAGGGCCAACACGGCCAGGCTGGTGAGCCAGGCGGGGTGTAGGAGGCCGCGGGCGGGATTGAAGGAGTAGGCCATCGTCGTCAGCTCCAAAGAAGAACGGTGCAGCCCGGTAGTGCCCCGTCCTCACATAACGATCACGCCCGCCAATTCGTCCATCATGGCCGGTTCCAGGCGGCGTTGAGGCAATCGGCGTGATCGGCGGATTGCGGCTACCCTTGACGAGATGACGATCCGCGACCGGATCCGCGAGGCGCTGGAGCTGCGCTCGCACACTTCCCTCCAGATCTCGCAGCAGGTGGGGGTGGCCCAGGGCGAGGTCGCGGGACATCTGCAGCATCTGGAGCGCTCGCTGCCGCATCGGGGCCTGCAGCTGGTCGTCGAGCCCGCCCGATGCCTGGCCTGTGGGTTCACGTTTGGTGAGCGTCGCCGCTTCGCAAAGCCGAGCCGCTGCCCCGAGTGCAGGTCTGAGCGCATCGCTCCGCCGCAGTTCTCCGTGCTCCCACGATGACCGAGCCGCGGTCCGCCGTGCGCTACCCGGTGTGTGGCTCGCCGCTGGGCGCGGCTGCGGTCGTGCTGCGGCCAGGCCCACTGCCAGCCGGAGTGGACTCCGGGGGTGGAGCCTTCAACGCAACGGTGACCGCATGCACCGTCGCACCGACCACCGAGGCCGCGAAGGGTACGTCGAGCGTGTCGAGCGTGTCGGCACGGCCGCGGCAGTGATAGGTGTCCGATCGATACTCGGCCGTATCGGTGATCATGATCGCGGGGTAGCCATAGCGCCACAGCGACGCATGGTCCGAGCGTTCGAGATCCACGGCCAAGTGTGACGCCCGCAGCCAGTTCGGAATGGTGAGCAGCGCGTGTGGCAGAGCAGCCCGATCGGCGGCACTAGCCAGCGTCTGCGCCCACGGTCGGGCCTGGCTGTCGGCCACGATGGTGATGAAGTCCGCCCGGCGCTCACGCTCGTCGAGCTGCGCTATCAGCTCGGGAAACATCGCCGCGAACCCCGGCGGCACGCGCTGCGAGTCGGGCCGTGGGTCGGTGTACGCGATGGCGTCGAAGTTGAAGTACACGACGATCTCATCGTCACGCTCGCGGGCCCGCTCCGCCCACGCCCGGGATCCGATGAGCCCCCACTCTTCTTCGTCCCAGCACGCCACCGTCAGCGTGCGGTCGTGCGGGGCACCCGAGACGACCCTGGCCAGCTCCAACACCCCCGCCACACCCGATGCATTGTCGTCGGCCCCGGGGCAATACGGGATGTGATCGTAGTGCGCTCCCACCAGGACCCGCTGCTCGGGCTGCGTGGTGCCCAGCCGCGTCCCCACCACGTTGACCCCCGTCGCGTAGCGGTGACGCTCGACGTCGAAGCCCAGCGAGGTCAGCGTCTGGTCGCAGCGGTGTTGGACCTCGCTCCAGTGCCTCGAGCCTGGCACTCGAACTCCCGCGACCTGGGTCAGCTGCTCACGGTAGAAATCGACACGGACACAGTCTTGCAGCACGGCCGGGTCGGCCACGCGACAGCCCGCCTCCCACCGCAGCTCGCCGCTCGCAGCGGCCGAGTGACGGCCCAGGCCCGAATCCACCGCCGGCGCCGTGCTGCACCCCAGCGACAGCCAAGACATCCACCCCAGTACGCGCATGCCTCGGGTCCCGACCACGGCCCATGGTGCCACGAGCACCTCACGACATGAGCAAGCAGCGATCCCACGCGGGTGCGTGATCGCTCACCGCCGCCAGCAGACCCAGCCCGACCCCGGCCGCGCCGGTCAACAGCCCAGGGTCGTCTCGCCAGGCCCGCTCCCCCTGCGCGTCGAACGTCGCGAACGGAAACCCACCCCGCGGACGGTCGGGTTGGTGCGCGTCCAAGACCTCCCCGTACCAGTAGCGCGCCGCCTCGGCGTAGCGCGGCTCTCCCAATGCACGCGACAGCCGGGCCAGCACGTGCGCCATGCCTACCGCTCCGTGGCACAGCGAGGCGTCGTAGATCCGGCACGCGGTTGGAGCTCGCTCGATCATCGCGTCGGTCAGCTCCATCGCCGCCGCCCGCCAGCGCGGGTCGGCGGTGGCCGCCGCAGCACCCGCCAGTGCGATGGCAACGCCAGCATCGCCGTAGCACCAGGCCGTGCGCGGACGCAGTGGGCGCCCTTCACCAGGCACCACCCACGTCGGAAAGACACTGGTCCCACGGTCTTCGCCTCGCTGCGCCAGCAGCCATCGCACCGCGTCGTCGAGCAACGGACGCGCCCGCTCGACCGCGATGTCGTCGGTGATCGCCCGCGCCAACAGAGCGATCACCCCCGGAACACCGTGGGCCAGGCCCAAGTTCACATAGCCCTCGGGCGCGTACTCCCGCTGCCACGGGGGAAGGTTCTCCGCCGGCGTGATCCAGCGGGCGCCGTGTTGGTCGACGGTGGCCGTCGTAGCCAGATGGCGCACGACCTCGGCCACGATCGATCGCCCGATCGCGTCGCCACGCTCGAGCCCGTAGACACCCAGCCCGACGATCCCGCCCACGACGTCGTAGTCGCCGACCCAGCGCGGGGCAGACAGCACCGAAAGCACCGCCTGGTCGATCGAGGCCAGCTCGTCGACGTCGACAAAGTCCACCGCGTCGACGCAGCGGGCAAGGTGACAGTGGGCCCAAGCGATTCCCGTGAATCCCCCGTGGAGATGGATGGCCATGGGGTGCTCGACCAGCGCCTCGGTCGCCGTGCCCAGGTAGTGCTCGACGTACTCGAGATCACCGTGCTCCGGATCCGCCTGGGCCAAGTACGCATAGAAGGTGGCAAACCCGGCCGCGCCTCCGGGCAGGCTGGCGTCGGGCTCCGCAAACGGATTGGCCGGGGTCGGGGCCAGCCGCACGGGCACACACGGCATCGACTGGAGCGCCTCGCGCAAGTGGCGGAGGACCGTCCACGCGCGCGCACGCTGCCGTTGGTCCAGCAAAGGAGTCCACCCAGGCGATGCGGCGACGGTGCTCACACTGAGGTAGAGCCCGCGCCCTGCGTTCGGATCACGGGTATTGGGGTCTCAAACTCGACCCCATCGTTTTTGCCGTGATCCGCAGGGGACCCGCCGCCTCTACCAGAGCAAGCCGCACCTGCGGCGGGGTCTTCTTCGTCCCCATCACTTTTCAACTGGAGATCAGTCATGAACAAGCACACCAAGGGCAAGCGCAAGCTGCTCGAGCTCAACGCACAGACCCTGCGGACCCTCACCGGAGGCGCTTCCATCCCCACCGGTCCCGGTCTGCCAGGCACCGTCGGCCCCGGCATCCCCGGCGGTCCGTTGACGCACCCGACCATCCCCAGCGCGCTCGAGAGCAGCTGCAGCTCGGGTTGCCTGTCGATGTCGCATGGCCCCAAGCCCTACACCTGCGTGCCCTGCGACTAGGCCCGTGTCAGCGCCAGTGAGCCCGTCGACGAGCGTCAGCACGGCCCCGCCGTGTTGGCGGCCGATCGTCGACGGGCCGCTGCGTCGGCGCGCCCGTACCGCGGCCACCGCGATGGCCACCGCCCTCGCTTCGAGCGGTCCCGACTACGATCTGGGTCCCGCCGCTGCGCTCGAGCTGGGCGATGGTGACGCAGGGCTCGCGCTGACGTTCGACGCCTTCACCGCTCGCGATCCCGCCATGGAAGACGCATGCGCCGAGGCGCTCGACCGCGTCGCCCTCGGCGTCGCGCAGACACCGTTTCACCCCTGGCTGCTCGGTGGCACCTGCGGACTCGCGTGGGTCTGGCACCACCTCGACGCGGCGCAGCCCGAGGTGCTGGACGGACTCGACCAGGCGCTCGCGACCATGCTCGCCGCACCCCGCTGGGACGCGCCGCTGGGCTTGCTGGATGGATTGGCGGGCGTCGCCGTGTTGTTGCTCGAGCGCGCCGCGTTCCCCGTGGCCCGGGCCGCGCTCGGCGATGTCGTGCGTCACCTCGAAGACCGTGCGGAGCACAGCGAGCCGGGCGCGTGCTGGCGCCGATCGAGCACGGAGCTCGACCCGGCCACCCTCGCCTCGTTCCCGCGGGGCTATGTGGACCTCGGCATGCTTCGGGGCACGGCCGGGTTGATCACCACGCTGTGTCGGCTCCACGCGGCGGACATCGAGCGCCCACGCGTCGCCACCCTCGTGGAGTCGTGCGTGCGATGGCTGCAGGCCCACGCGGACGGTCCGCGGCTGCCCGCATGGATCGCCGATGACCAGCGCGGTGCCCCCGGACACGGATGGTGCTCGGGAGGGCTGGGCCTGGGCATCGCCCTGCTCGCGGCCGCCGAAGTCATGGACGACCGGGCCCTGACGCACTGGGCGGTGGAGTGCATGCTCGCCGATGCGACATTCGAGCCCGACGGCGACCTCGCGCTGTGTCACGGCGGCGCCGGCCTGATCCAGCTCACCACCCGGGCATTTCACCAGACCGGCGATCCTCGTCTGGCATCGCGCGTGGTGACGGCCGTCGAGGGCCTCACCGCGGCCGCGTCCGATCGAGACCGTTGGCCGCGCAAGCGCGGGCTGTTGGTCGGCCGAGCCGGGACCGCGCTGGCGCTGCTGGCGGCCAGCGAGCCACACGAGCCCGCCTGGGACCGCCTCCTGCTCGCCTCTTCTGTTCACTGATCCCACAGGAGCCCCCCTTCCCATGTCTCGACGCCCCGCCCGCTCTCGATGGAATCTTGGCCGCGGCTTCGTGCTGCGCTGCCCCAGCCTGCCCTTCGACGGACTCGCCAGCGAGGGCCCCGTCGACGCATCGCAACGCCGCGCGTGGTTGCGAGCCCAGCTGGACCAGCCGCTGGTACGCGAAGCGTTGAGCCTCGCCTCGCCCGGCCTGGTCGCCGAGCTCCCCGCGTGGCAAGACGACCCCGAGACTCCCCGCGGCCAGCGGATCGAACGCTCGCTGATGCGCTACCTGTCTCGGATGTCGGGTCGGGCTACCCCGTTTGGATTGTTCTCGGGAATCGCCGTGGGCACCTGGGGTCAACGCAACGCCCTTTCACTCCCCAACCCCGACACCTGGACCCGCCACACCCGAATCGACGGACAGCAGC
>JAHZJA010001444.1 GCA_022601155.1 Deltaproteobacteria bacterium
CCCCACGTACGAGCGGCCGACGGTCGACCTCGCAACCTCGTACGAGCGGCCGACGGTCGACCTCGCAACCTCGTACGAGCGGCCGACGGTCGACCTCGCAACCTCGTACGAGCGGCCGATGGTCGACCTCCCCACCACGAACAATCGCCCGCCGCGGGGTCCGCAACGGGCGATGTCTGGCCTCGTTCGAGGCGTCGGCTACTTGCCGAGCTTGCGGCTATAGGCGGCGAGCGCCTTGATCTCCGCGGCGCTCAGCTTCTCCTTGAAGGCCTTCATCTTGGTGCCCGACTTGCCGTTGGTGATGATCCCTTCGACCTTGGCGAGCGACCACTTGGCCTTCCAGCCGGGCTTGGTCCAGTCGGCGATCTCGTGCTTCTTGCCGAGCTTGGTGTCGGCGTTGCCACTGGATCCGTGACAGGTCTTGCACTTCTTGGTGTACAGCTCCTTGGCGTTGACCTTGGGGCCAGCCTCGGGCTTCTTGGCATCGTCGGCCTTCTTGGCGTCTGCCTTCTTGGCATCGTCGGCCTTCTTGCCCTCGTCTGCCTTGGCAGCGGCCTTGGCGTCGTCCGCCTTGGCGTCGTCTGCCTTGGCGTCGTCTGCCTTGGCATCGTCGGCCTTGGCGTCGTCTGCCTTGGCATCGTCGGCCTTGGCATCGTCGGCCTTGGCATCGTCGGGAGCAGCACCCGCGTCTGCTGCGGCACCAGCGTCGGCTGCGGCATCGGCTTTTGCATCCGCCTTGGCTTCGGCTTTCATGTCAGCCGGGACGACCAGCTTGGTCTCCGGCTTCTTGGCGTCCGCCTTCTTGGTCGCAGCCTTGGTGTCCTTGCTGGCGTCCTTGCCACCGTCACAGGCGGTCAGCAGCATTCCACCCAGCAGTACGGGGGCGATTCCTTTGAGCATCGATCGCAGGTTCACGTGAGTCTCCTTGCGGCGGGGCGACGCTACACGACTCCCCACCCAACCACCAAACACGAGCGAGCCACGATCCTCGGTCTGCCGATCGAACGGCGGGAGCCATTACGCATGTGAGGCGCCTTATTGCTCACCGCCGGGGCCGTCGGCTAGCGTGCTCGCCAGCCAGCCCCGCATTTGGCGCAAACCCCGACCCGATGTCCGAGTCCACCAGCAAGCCGTCCGCGATGGTTCCCCAGTCCACGGCGCTCGCGTCCGTGCCCGAGGAGCTGCGGCTGCAACCGCTCGAAGGTATCGCCCGCTGGTTCGGCCGCACCCTGCACGCCGTCGCCTTCCGCATGGTGAGCATGGTGGAGCAGCCGCGCACCAGCATGTCGGGGCCGCTGTCGCCCGTGGAGGGCTACTTTCGACGGGATCGCCATCGCCATCCCAAGGTCGACCCACAGACCTACGCGCTGCGGGTGACCGGCGTCCCCAACCCTCGCAGCTTCACCCTCGAGCAGTTGCGCGCGCTGCCCCACGAGGAGCGGATCCTGGTGATGGAGTGTGCGGGCAACGGCAACCACCTCATGGGCTCGGCGGGCCTGGTGGGCCAAGCGCGCTGGTCCGGCCCCTCGCTGGCCACGGTGCTCGAGGCATGCGGAGGCGTGGGCGACTCGACCCACTTCGCCTTCCACGGCCTCGACCCCATTCCACTGATCCGCAAGGGCTATCACTACGGTCTGTCGGTCGAAGAGCTCGTCCGTGCGCGAGCCCTGCTGGCCCTGTCGATGAACGGAGAGCCCCTGCCCCGCCCGCGCGGCTTCCCGCTGCGCATGGTCGTGCCCGGCATCTACTCGATGTCGCACGTCAAGTGGCTCGGGCACATCGAGGGCAAGACCGCTCCGCACATGGGCATCCACAACCGGTTGGTGTTCACCAACAAGGAGCGCCGCGACGGCAAGTGGGTGCGGGTGCAGGCGCGGTGGATCGGGCTGAAGTCGATGATCACCCGCTGCCAGCGAACCGCTGGAGGCTGGTCCCTCACGGGATGGGCCTGGGGCGGGGGCAAGACCGTCGACCGCGTGGAGATCACCACCGACGGCGGCGAGACCTGGCAAACGGCGCAGCTTCGCCGACCCGACCACTACTTCGAGGACCTCCCCGACGAGCAGCGCGAGCATGCGTGGTCGGTGTTCGACTTCCAGTGGAACAGCCCGGAGCCTGGTCGCTATCGGTTGGCGAGCCGTGCGTTCGGAGACGATGGCGAGGCCCAGCCGATGGAAGAGGACCCCAACGTCAAGGGTCACTTCAATCAGACGCGGGTCAAGTGGCGCCGTGTCGATGTGCCCGGCTGAGTCCTGATCGGGAGGCTCGTCCCGCTCGCGTATGTGGGCCGCTTGGCCCTGCCGCAGCGCCCGTCCACCCCGTGAGCGCGTCGACGACTTTCGTGCTGGCCCCTGTCGTCGATCATCCGGGACCTCATGCGTCCGCGCGCCCGTGAACGTGGCCGACGACCGGCTCACCCCACGGGGCGTCGAGCCCCGAGATCTGCCCCGACCCGCTCGCGACCAGCCCCGACTCGGCCGCTGATCACGGTTCGTGATGTGGTGGGCAAACGACCCGCGCGATCGCGCACTCCACGGTCACCGCCCGTGAACCTCGCGTCGGCCACGAATGGAAGCTTCGTCCCCGCTGCGACGTCCAACCCGAGACGAAGCCGACAAATGCGCCGAACACACTCAACGTCCGCCGCATCGGGGTGGGAATGGAACGCGCACAACGGCCCTACTCCCCAGCCGCCCCCACACCGCACCTCGCGCCCTCCGCGTGGCACGGCCGCGGCGGTGTTCGCCGCAATCGCCTTCCTCGGCGTCCTCGGAGTCGCGGGAGCCGTGCTCATCGGGGCGAGCCAAGACGACAGCGAAGACCCGGTCGCGATGGGCCCGTCTTCACCAGCCCCAGCCGGCGAGGGTGCAGCGAGTTCAACGCCGGTACCAGCGGTCACGCCTGCCGATGCCAGGCAGCCCAAGCCGCGCCCGATCCCGCCGCGCTCCCAGGCGGAGATCGCCTGGACGACCGATACTCCGGCGACGCTGCGGGACCTTGCGCGCACCTGGTCGATCCCGCGCGACGTGCTCGGTCAGCTCAATCCCGATCTCTCGATGCGGCAACCGATCGCCGCAGGGACCTCGATCATCGTGTACGCGCAGGCGCTGGGGGCGAGCAGCTCCGTGGGCCCGCCGAACGATGGCCGTCTGGTCCGAGGCGTACCGCTGCCGGAAGACGAAGCGTGGACGCTCCCGGAGGATCGCAGCCGTGCGTTCGCCACGACCGAGACCATCGCGGCCATGACCGCAGCCATGGACGCGTATGGCCAGCGGTTCCCCGGGGCGAGCCCGATCCAGCTCGGCGACCTCTCGGCACGGCGAGGCGGTCGGCTCTCCGGACATCAGTCGCATCAGAGCGGCCGGGATGTCGACATCCGCTTGATCGAGAACGACGACGGCGACGGATTCCACGCCGAGCGCAACTGGTTTCTCGTCAAGACCGTCATCGATAACAGCGACGTCAGAGCCATCTTCCTCAACCGAGGCGAGCAGACCTGGCTGCGCGCAGCCGCGGAAGCCGATGTGGGCCCCGCGTCTGCGGCCGAGTACTTTGCTCTGATCCGCCACGAGCCCGGCCACACCATCCACATGCACATCCGCTTCGCCTGCGCCAAACGGTACAAGCGCTGCGTCGGCTACTCGCTGCCAGACACCGCCGAGCACGACCCGGACGAACGCAGCAAGCTCCCCCGTTGCCCCGGCAACAAGCCCCGTCGCCCTGGGCTCAAGCTTCCGGGAAAGCGCCGCTAGGAGCGTGTATGCAGAACGCCGTCCGCGGACCGCGTGGCAAGGCGCGAGGAGGGAGCTTGTCGGGCACAAGTGACTGACGAGCAACGCAGCCATGCGGTTCGGGGGCGGTGTTCTGCATACACGCGAATACGGAGACACGCTCCTAGGGCGCGGAGGCGGCAGCGGCTTCCGACCTCTCAAGCCGACGGCGGCGTGGTGTGGCGTCGGACCCACGCGCCCAGCGAGTGCTCGGGGCGAACGGTCGTCGAGCGCCGCAGCTCCGACAACGCGGCACCGAACTCGGCCGCACTGCCAAAGCGCCGCACGGGGTCTGGCGACAGCGCCCGCACGAGGATGGCGTCCAGCCGCGGCGGCAGACGAGGGTCGACGGTCCGTGGTGCGGGCAACGGGGGCTCGAGGCCCGCCGTTCCCGGCCGTGGCTTGGCTCGCGGAGCGCGGCGCCACACCGCCAGCTCCCACAGCACGATGCCCAGGCTGAACACGTCGCTGCGGCGGTCCACCCGGTGGCCACGCCGTTGTTCGGGAGACATGTACGCCAGCGTCCCTGCCCGCGGGATGTCCCGTGGGTCCACCCGGTGGTCTCGGGTCTGGGCGATCCCAAAGTCGAGCAGCTTCAGCCGACCGGCGCGATCGATCATCAAGTTGGCGGGCGAGACATCGCAGTGCACCACATCGAAGGGCCGCCCCGCGTGATCGCGACACTCGTGGGCATGATGCAGGCCGCAGGCGGCCTGGCCCACCAGCTCCACCACGTGTTCGAACGGCAGCCGCTGTCCCGAAGCCTGTGCACCGCGAACCAGGTCGGGGATCCGCGGACCATCGATGAGTGCCATCGTGTAGTAGCCCTGTGCCGCCGCAGCCACGTCGTCCACTTGCACGATGTTGGGGTGGCGTAGCCGCGTGAGGATGTCGGCCTCGCGCGAGAACATCAGCTGCGCCCCCGGATGCTTGGACAGCTCGGGGAGAATGCGCTTGAGCGCGATCAGCTTCGCGCGCGGCGACGGTGCGACACGCCGGGCGAGGAACACCTCGGCCATGCCCCCCACGCCGATTCTCCGCAGCAGCCGATATCCACCCAGCCACGGCGGTGGGCGTCGCTCCGGACCGACCGAGGGCGCACCCGTCCGCGCGGGCTGGAGTTGGCCCCAGAACGTATCGGTCTTGACCGCCGCCTCGTGCGATCCCGACACGGAGTCAATTGCCTCGACGCCCAAGTAGACTTACGACCTACCTCCGCCCCCGAAGTATTCAATCCACGCCTACTGTGCGCGTCAGTTTTTGATCCATCGGCCCGAAACGGTCCGGATCGCGATCGCTCCAGGACGAACGAGTACCGACGCGGGCTCGCCTCGTTCGGCGGCGCGCGGCTACCAGAGCACCTTGAGTAGCTTTTTGCACTCGCGGCCGAGCGCCGCGAACAACTCGGCGTCGACCCAGCGATCAGAGAGCTTCGCCCGGCGCCCGGGTGCCTGCGGCGGTGGCCGCGGCAGCGCGATTTGGAGCGGGAAGACATCGCGCCGAGACCATCCCTGCGCTCGGATCTCGGGCGTACGCAGCGGCATCCAACCGCGCGGCTGGTCGCCCCACACCAGCCACTGTGGAGGCTGCACCTCGCGTTCGTCATCGGCGACACCCGGCCACAGCAACAACGCGGGGCGAGCGGTGCCCTCTTGCAAGCGCACCATCGCGGGCATCAGCACCGCATCGCCAGGCATCAGATCGGCGGGGGCCAGGCGCTGCACGGGTCGCTCGATGACGGTGCCCTGCGCCCGCGTAATCCACAGCGGAGGGCTGCCGGCGAGGATGTCGTCGACCTTGATCGAAGACATCGGATCACCGCTGACCTTGTTGCGGGTGGCGATGAAGCTCGGGACCTTGGACGCCGCATCGGGCTTGTCAGGCTCGGCTTCGACCAGGCGTCGTCGACCCAGCGCCAGCGGCTCCCACGACAACGATGCCGGATCCTCCCGCCACAGCCGACCAAGCTGGTCGTCGGCGTGGGGGCCCCCCAAGATCAGCTGGCCATCGGGCCCCACCGCAATGCACGTGGCGCGGCGAGGCAACCGGCACTGCTCGGCCTCGGGCTCGGTCTCGGCGTCGGGGCTCGGCGGTGCCTTGGGCGACGTCTTGGACGGTGTCTTCGGCGGCGCCTTGGGCGGAGCGATCGAGAACCGATGCACCACCCCAGCCGGGCGCAACACGTAGATCCAGCGTGCATCGCCGCAGACGCCCAACGGACGCGCGGCGGCGTCACCCTCGAGAAATCGCTCCTGCACCAGACGCAGCCCGCGATTGGTCCAGGCCACGGCGCCGTCGCGGGCGGCCAAGATGCACGCGCCACTGTGGGTGCGGCCGATCACGACGATGGCCTCGGCCTTCACCTCGGATGCACTGGTCTGCTTGAACTTGAGCTTGGTGTACCCCGATGGATGATCGGGATCGATCACCCACACATGAGACTCGCCACCGGCCCACACCGCACGACCATCGGGCGTGGGGACGAGGCCGACCACCGGATGCTCGGACGCCTTGCGACGATGGATGACCTCTTCCTTGTCGACGTTCCACAGCACCTCGCCGTGGGTGCCCACCCCGCACAGCAGCCGCGGACGCATGATGCACACGCGATCGACGAACCCACCGAGCTTGGTGCCAACCTTCGTGGCCGCTGTGCCAAAGACGGTGCTGTGATGCAGGTGTTGTCCGCCCAGCCACAGCACGCCCTCATCGCCTTCGAAGACGCTGGGAACCGGGCTCTTGAGCGGGATGGTGCGCTCGACCTCGAGGGTGGTCGCGCCCACGATCCACACCTCGTAGGGCAGCGTCACCAACAGCCGCTTCCCGTCCCGGGTGGGCTCGAGCGAAAGTGGTCGATCGTCGAGGGTGACCAGATGGCTGCCAGCGCGACCGGCCACCGTCCGGCGAGCCCCGGCCACGGTGCGGCGTGCCGAACCCTTGGGGCGGACTCGGTGCGACATACGAAGCTCAGCTTAGCAGGGGGATGGCGCGAGCGGACACTTGGACCTGCGCCATCTGGACGATCGCGTCAGGGGGCGGGCTTGGGCCGGGC
The DNA here is from genome assembly GCA_022601155.1 of Deltaproteobacteria bacterium. Classification (GTDB taxonomy): domain Bacteria; phylum Myxococcota_A; class Polyangia; order Nannocystales; family Nannocystaceae; genus Paraliomyxa. Next base: position 6,823 of record JAHZJA010001444.1, read on the forward strand.
CCAGCCTCGACCGGGGTTCCACCGTGGTGGCTCGGCCGCATCGGCAACATGGGTGACGACTTCGAGCACGGCCTGCGCGTCTTGAAGCGCGCCCTCGAATGACCAGGCGGCGTCGTAGTTGTCCGCAACCGTGTGGTAGCGCTCCGCCACGGCGCGCGCGATCGCCTCGCCGGCCGCCGAACCGCCTTCCTCCATGGTCTTGCCGCCCCGGAACGTGATGGCCGGGATTCCAACCTTGGCGAAGCTGAAGTGATCGGAGCGGAAGTAGCTGCCCGCCTCGGGCCGTTCATCGTCCACCAGCGTGCGGCCCTGCTGCTGGGCAACCTGCGCCAAGACGTCCTCCAGCGTGTTCTGCCCGCGCCCCGGAACGGTGATCGTGGTCGTGCGGCCGTAGACGTTCATGCTGTCGAGGTTGGCCACGGCCACGATGGACTCGGCGGGGACCAACGGATGAGCGGCGTAGTGGCGGCTCCCCAACAGGCCCTGCTCTTCAGCCGTCGTCGCCAGCAACACCACACTACGGCCGGGCCCCTTGCCCGCGTTGGCCCGCGCCTGAAGCTGCGCGCCCACCCCCAACATGCCCGCGATCCCGCTGGCGTTGTCGATCGCGCCGTTGAAGATCGCATCGTCCTCGCCCTTTGCCTTGGGGTCGACGCCCAGGTGGTCCCAGTGCGCGGTGATCAGCACGTATTCCTGCGGACGATCGCGGCCAGGGATCATTCCCAGCACGTTCACGTCCGACATCGTGCGCTCGGTGGTCACCAGCGATGCCACCAACGACGTCCCCAGGGGTACGGGAGCGAAGTCGGGCTCCAGCGCGCGGGCGTGCCAGCCCGCGAGGTCGCTGCCCGCCGCCTTGGCCAGCCGCTCGGCGAGGTCGCGGTGAATCCAGCCCTGCACCCCTAGCCGTGCAGGAACCGTGCCCCCTGGCTGCTGAAGATCGAAGCGTTCGCCCGACCAGCTACTGTCGACCACGTTCCAGCCGTACGACGCGGGCCCCGTCTCGTGCACCACCAGGCAGCCCGCCGCTCCGGCCTCCAGCGCACGCTCGAACTTGTAGGTCCAGCGCCCATAGTAGGTCATCGCGGGTCCACCAAAGCGGTCATCCTCGACGGGCGGGTCGCCGACGAACACCACCACCACCTTGCCGCGCACATCCACGTCGGCGTAGTCATCCCACTCGAACTCCGGCGCCGTGACGCCATAGCCCACGAACACCAGCGGCGCATCGACCTGGGTGGTCCCGGCCGCGCCCAGGCTACCGGCCACGATCTCGGTCCCCATCGCCAGCGGCTTGGGCTCGCCCTTCCCGGTCCGCAACGCCAACGACGAGCGCGCCCCATCGAGGGTCACCGCCCGCATCGGTACCGTCTGGGTCCAGCCTTCTTCACCCGCGGGAGTCAGGCCCAGCGCCTTCATCTGCGCGGAGATGTAGGCCACCGCCTTCTTGCCGCCGTCCGTGCCCGGTCGACGGCCCTGCATGGCGTCGTCGGACAGCGCCTTGGTGTGACGACGGAGGAGACTGACATCCAGCACGGGGGCATTGGCATCGGGGCGCTTGGCCGTGGGCACCCGCTTGGCGTCCGCGTCGGTCTTGGTCGACGCCCCGGCGGGCGCGGACTTGGGTGTTCCGCAGGCGCTCAGCGCAACCGCAATGGTGACGACGAAGCCAGCCTCGATGAGAACGCGTCGCATGCGGCGCTACGATAGCCGTTTACGCCACGACGCACCCGAAGCCGACTCCCTCGGGGGGTCAGCGAGGACGAGGGCCGCGACCAGAAGACCTGGCTCCGCCCTCTTTCCGTCGTGGCTGGGGGCCTGCCGTACGCCTGGCCCCGCTGGGTCCTGGCGCGTTGCGAGACGCCGTCGCGTCGCCGCCACCCCGCTCAGATGTGGATCACGCGCCCGTCGACCGCGAGTGCGGCTTCCTTGACCACTTCGCTCAGCGTGGGATGGGCGTGCACGCTGCGGGCGAGGTCCTCGGCGCTCGCGGAGAACTCCACGGCCACGGCCCCCTCGGCGACCAGCTCGCTGGCGCGCGGCCCGATGACGTGGAAGCCGAGGATCCGGTCGGTCTCCGCGTGGGCGAGGATCTTGACCATGCCGTCGGTGTCGGCCATCGCCTTGGCGCGACCGTTGGCGGCGAACGGGAAGGTCCCCTTCTTGTAGGGCACGCCCTCGGCCTTGAGCGCCTGCTCGGTCTTGCCGACACCCGCGACCTCGGGATGCGTGTAGATGATCCCGGGAATGGCGTCGTAGTTGACGTGACCGGGCAGCCCGGCCATGTGCTCCACCGCCGCGATGCCCTCTTCCTCGGCCTTGTGCGCGAGCATGGGGCCAGGGACGACATCGCCGATCGCAAACACGCCCGGGACGTTGGTCTGGTAGTGGCCGTCGACGGTGATGAAGCCGCGGCCGTCCATCGCAACGCCGAGAGCGTCCGCGCCCAGGCCCTGGGTGTTGGGCCGCCGACCAGTGGCCACGAGCACGCGGTCGCCCTGGACCGTCTGGCTGTGTCCGTCCTCTTCGTAGGTCACGGTCACCGTCTGCCCATCGACCGTGGCTCCAGTGACGCGAACGCCGAGCTGAATCGACAGCCCCTGCTTGGTGAAGGCCCGCTTGGCGAGCTTGGCCACCTCCGCATCCACGGCGGGCAGCAGGTCCTTCATGTACTCGAGCACGGTGACCTTCGAGCCCAGGCGAGCCCACACCGAGCCCATCTCGAGCCCGATGTAGCCGGCCCCGATCACGATGAGATGCTCGGGCACGGTGGGATAGGCCAGCGCCTCGGTGGAGGTGCCCACGCGATCGCCGTCGAGCGTGACCCCGGGAATCGACGCGGGTGTGGAGCCCGTGGCGATGAGAACGTTCCGGGAGGCGATGGTGGTGGTCTCACCGGAAGCCGTGGTGACCTCCACGCGCCCCTCGCCGAGCAGCCGCCCACGGCCGTGGTAGGGCGTCAC
>JAHZJA010001445.1 GCA_022601155.1 Deltaproteobacteria bacterium
CTCGACTCGCACGACTCCTCGCGCGACCCCGACGGCCCGATGCTCACCTGGCTCAGCGCCGACCTCATGGCGACCAACCAGGAGTGGATCGTCGCGTTCTGGCACCACCCTCCCTACACCAAGGGAAGCCACGATTCCGATACCGAGGGCGCGCTGGTCCAGATGCGAGAGAACGCGCTGCCGATCCTCGAGGCGGCAGGCGTCGACCTCGTGCTCGGCGGCCACTCACACATCTACGAGCGCTCGTACCTGCTCGACGGTGCCTACGACACCCCCTCGATCGCCAACGTCGGGGTGCACGATGCCAGCGATGGTCGGGTCGACGGCGACGGCCCCTACGAGAAACCCGCAGGACTGTCCGCCAACCAGGGGGCGGTCTACGTGGTGGCCGGGCATGGCGGCACGGGGGTCTCGCAAGACGACGTCCACCCGCTGATGTTCTTCGATGAGACGTCCAATGGCTCGTGCCTGCTCGATGTGCAGGGCAACCGACTGTCGCTCATCAACGTTCGGTTCGACGGCCAGGTCACCGATCGCGTCGCCATCCTCAAGGGCGACGGCGTGATGGTGGCCAGCCCCGATGGCGGCGAAGTGCTGGTCGCGGGGCAGCCCCAAGAGATTCGCTGGGCCACCGTCGGCACGATCCCCGACGTGAGCCTCGAGTACTCGGTGACCAATGGCGATCAGTGGACGACCATCGTCGAGTCGACGCCCAACACCGGGAGCTATCAGTGGTCGGTGCCCGTGGTCGATTCCAACCGCGCCCTGGTGCGGGTGTCCGATGCCAGCGACGCCGCGGTCAACGACGAGAGCAACGCCGGCTTTTCGATCTCGAGCCAGGTGCCCGTCACGCTGATCGACTTTGGGCACACATGGCGCTACCACGACCAAGGCCAAGACCTCGGCGAGGGCTGGCACGCGGCCGACTATGACGACGCGGCGTGGGAGCAGGGACCGGGCCAGCTGGGCTACGGCGACGACGACGAGGCAACGACGTTGTTCGACGCGGACCCCAACTACCCCAGCGCCTACTTTCGCACCGAGGTGGAGCTCCCCGAAGGTGATGCGATCGAGGCCGAGGTCACGGCGCTGTTCGACGATGGCGTCGCGGTGTGGGTCAACGGACAGTCGGTGTTCGGCGCCAACGTCGACCTCGGCACCAGCTACGGCGACTGGGCCTCCGAGCAATCGGACGACAACCAGATCGCGGGCGGGACGTTCGACCCCGCCGTGTTCGTGCCCGGCACCAATGTCGTCACCGCGATGGCCAAGCAGGTGGGTGAGGGCTCCAGCGATCTGTCGTTCGACCTGCGGATGGTGGTGACGATCATGGTCGATCCCCCGCCGGGCGGCGAAGACACGACCGGGGGCAACGAAAGTGGGAGCAACGACACGGCCAGTGCCGACGGCGAGACGGGCCTGGGCACGGGCAACGGCACGCGAGGCGGAGGCGGCACCACGGTGGCCTCCGCGGGCGCGGCCGATAGTGGAGGCGCCAGCGGGTGTGCATGTGCCCACGGGCGCTCGAACCCGCCCCCATGGTGGTGGCTAGGGCTGGTCCTGGGATTCCGGCGTCGGCGCTGGGGCACAGTTCCTCGGGCTGTTGGGCGCTGACCAAAGTGCAGCCCGACCGCCCGGGCGCACCTCGCGTGGAGCCTCGGCTCTCGCGTTGATGTTCTTGTTGTGAACTGGCTCGCGCGCCGCGGATGGGAACGGGCCGCGGCTGGAACAAACCGACCGATCGCCGTCCGCGGGCTTGGAATGCCGCCGCCCGGGTCGGTCGAACCTGCCAATGAACGCTGCACTGCGTGTCCGTCTTCCCTGGCTCGGGTCCCTGCTCGGCGTGGCCCTCGCGGGGTGTTCTGCCTCGCCCGAGCCCAGCTCCGAGTTTCGCTCGATCGAGCCCGTGTGCTTCGAAAATGAGGGCGACATCGCCGAGGACGCCTGGGTCTGCGGGGAGACACTGACCGTCGATTGCCACGACGACGCCCTTCCCGAGCAGATCGCGGTGCTCCTGGATCCGGGGGCCTGCGATGACGCTCAGCTCGCGCCCCTGGACGGCCCCTTCCCTCCCGGGGAGTACGACCTCGATGTCGTCGACGAAGCAACGGGCGATGCGGTGTGCAGCGCTCGCCTGGAGGTGACCGACGAGGTCCCCCCCGATGTGACCACCGTCGAGATCGAGCTGTGGCCGCCCAACCACAAGTTCCACGCCATCGAGCTGGACGAGTGCTTTGCCGAGGTCGACGACTGTGATGATCGCTGGGATGCACGCCTGGTGTGGGCGGCGAGCGACGAGCCCTCCAACGCCAACGGCGACGGCAATACCTCCGACGACATCGTCATCCGGTCGTCGACGGGGGTCGAGCTTCGGTCCGAGCGCCAGGGCGGCAGCAACGGACGGGTCTATACCCTCGGCTTCGAGGTCCAAGATCGCTCTGGCAACGTGAGCGAGGGGGTCTGCATCGTCAGCGTTCCCCACGACCAGTCGGGCAGCGCCGCCATCGATGACGGTGAGGCGTACCGCATCGAGGTGGACGAGTAAGGACGCTCGCCGTCGATCAAGCGGGGCGGCGTCGCCACCACAGCAGCAAGCTGGCGATGTTGGCTCCGCTGATCACGAGCACCAGCAGCCACAGCATGGCGGGCAGCCATTGCTCGCCCGGTGGCTCGCCCGCGGAGACGACGAAGCCGTTGGGATCGACCTCGATGGTGCGCTCGAGTCGAAGCGCGCTGAGCTGGGCGGCGGGCACCCGAAGCTGCACGGTGCGGCTGCGCTCGACCAGCTTGCCGTCGACTACGTCGTAGCCAGGGCTGGTGGCGTTGTCGCCGAGAGGAAAGACGATCGTGTCGCCCTCGAGCGTGATCTCGCCGGCCGGCGCCGAGTAGGTGGCCGGCAGCGCGAGCACGAAGGCACCGACCTTGTCGCCCGTGGTTTCGGCCGCGGCGACCAGCTTGGCCTGGGCCGCCTCGCGGTCCTGTTGGGGAATCCTCGCGATGAACCGGTGGATGTTGCCGCCGAGCAGCGCCTTGCTGTCGGCCTTGCGCTCGACCAACGGCAGCGCGAGGTAGGGGTAGCCCAGCGCGGCGACGGCTTGCTCGGCCTTCTCGGCGGAGGGAAACGCGGCCTGATCGAGCTGAACCCGGGCATCGGGGCCGGCAAAGACCATCCGCAGCATCTCGCTGGCCCCGACACTCACCGGCTTGCCATCTGCGCCCGGCAGCGCACCAGGACCGAGCGTGGAGCGGGCGGCCTCGACGTCGAGGTCGACGACACGACTGACCTGCTGGTTGGCGTAGAACTCTTGCAGCCACGCGAACGCCCGATCGTCGCCCAGCCTCGACAGTCGCCCCTGATAGCGACCGGCAAACGCGTCGTAGACCGGTTGGTCCTTGGGCCGCGGCACCTTGGCGAACAGCCCCCCCTCGCCCTCCATGACCCGCAGGTAGCCGATGTACCTCTCGTTGGTCGTCATCCGGACCGCGTGCTGAACGTCGGGGGTGCCCTCGAGTACGACGTACTGGTTGTCGTAGGCCTCCAGGTTGCGGCCGTCCTGCAGCAGCGAGGATGCATGACCCAGCTCGACCGGCTCGCTGGAGCGAAGCCAGTAGCGAAAGTCCGGGAACATGGTCACCAGCAGGTAGGCGCCGAACGCCACCACCACCATCGAGATGATCGGTGAGCGACGGGGCTTGGCCCGATCGAGGGCCGCCATGTCCTCGGCGTCGTTTCCTCCGGGGGTGCGCAGTCGAGCCACCACGCCGTCGACCCCGAGTTGGTCGAGATCATCGAGATCGAGGGCGTCCTCTTCGGATTCCGCGTCATCGCCCTCGGCCGCGGCCAGCGCGGCCAGGTCGACCTCGGGAATGGCGCTGTCGTTGGAACCCCCCAGCTCCAGCTCGTCTGCCTTGCCCTGGTCTGCTTCGTCTCCGGTCTCGCTCACGGTTACCTCACTATGACGTACCACGGCCGCTGCCGGGTTCCGTTTTCGCATCCACGAGCTTGGACCGCCTGCATGCGCGAAGGTTCCCGCCGCGGACCCGCGCGACTGGCGCTCGCTCCCGCGCGGGGGGTTCCGCTTCCTAGGCGAAACCCGAGGGGGCGCCTCGGTGACCACACGCAGATCGAGCCCACAACGACGAGTTCGGCGGGGAACGGTCGCGCCGCGCCACGCTCTACCGCCATCGACGCTGCCCGGACGCAGCGCGAAGGACCGCGACCATGAAGACCAAGCGCACGACTCGTACTGCCCTCACCGCGATCACCCTGGCCGCAGGCCTGGCCGCGCCCGCCGTGGCGTCGGCATCGTACGTCTGTACCGCCTTCCTCTCGCCCGGCGACAACATCTGGGGCGACGACGGCTACGTGGTCGCGACCTACTACTCCGGGCCCGCGTGTACCGGCAGCTACCAGGCCGGCAAGACCTATTGCTCGGCCAATGCCAACACGATCTCCTGCGCCAGCAGCCCCCAGTACAGCTACAGCGCCGAGTCGCTCATCGCCCTGTACCACGCGTTGCGCTACGCGGCCGACGTCGCCCAGCGCGTCGACTACTACACCTCCGGTTGTTTCTTCGGCGGCTCTGGCTGCGGTTCCGTAGTCGTGTTCCGCGGCAACTAGGTTCGACACCGGAGACGACGATCATGCGCACCCCCTGGTTCATTGCCTGCACCCTCGCCGCCGCCGTACTCGGGGGCTACGCCACCATGCTCGTCGTCGGCTCCGGCGCCCGGGAACCCGACGCCGAGCCCGAGGCTCCTCGCGAAGCTCGGTCGGTGGTTCGAACACCACGCCGAGCCATCGACACACCCGCCCGAGCTCACACGCCGCGCGAGCCCGAGCCCACCATGCGGGCTCGGATCGCCCAGACGTTCGCCCAGGAGGCCACCCCGCACATCGAGCGCGGCACCGTGAGCCACTACCTCGACGACCTCGAAGCGCGTGCGCGTCGGCAAGGTGATGTGACGGCGCTCGAGGTCGAGACCGGCATGCAGGCGTTGATGGCCGCAGGCGCGCCGCCCGAGCAGCAGATCGCCTTTGCCCAGCGGATGGAAGCGCTGGCGACCGAGCTCCGCGACGAACCGCCGACCGCTCCCCCCGGCCTCGACCGCATCGAGTCGATCGCCGATGCCCTGCGCCAGACCGACGACGAGGACGAGCGGGCGAAGCTGACGCGACAGTATCTCGGGACGGTGGGGCACCTCGACCCGGCCGAAGCCCGTCGAGCCATCCGCGAGCTCGACGCCCTCGTCGGCGCCCCGAACCCGGGCCCCTCACCGACACCCGAGACGATTCACGCCGGGTAGGCAGGTGGGCCACAGCGAGCACGTCGGCGAGTCGCCACCCCAACGGTCGCCACGGTGTTCGACGCTCACGCGACAGCGGCTACCGCTCGGTCGACGCGGCCGGCGAAGGCGCCTGCAGTAGAGCTGCCGACACCCACGCACGCCGGGCCCGGCGCGCCTACGGCCTGCGGAGCCACATTCGTTTGACAGCCTCCGCGATGGCTCCCACGCTCAAAGAGGTGGAATCGCGATCGGTCCAGCTGCGGGAAGGCTTCGACTTTCGCGTGGGCCACAGCCCCGACGAGCTGTGGGATCGCCTCGTCGCCCACCCGAAGGTCCGCGCCTCCGACGACCCCGCGCCCGACCCTGCGCCACCCGACGGTGCGCCGTTCTTGGTCGCCCGACAATCGGCACGCGAGTTCCGGCTGCGACACTGGGCCGGCCCCACCGACGCCGCGTCACCCGTGGTGATCTTGCGGCTCAGCCCCGATGGCCACGGAGGCACGCTGGTCCGGGGGCATTTCGAGAAACGCAACCATCAGACAGCGCTGGTCGACCTGCCTCGCCTTCGGCGCGGCAGCGGAGCGTGGATCGTTGCGGGTGTCGCCGCCACCGTGTTGTCGTTGGCACTGCTGGCACCCGTGCTGATCGGCAGCAACGCCAACATCGTCGCCTCGGTGTTGATCTTGCTGTTCTTCTTCACCATTCCCACCGCGTTGGTGTTCGTGCCCGGCTTCCTCATTTGGAATGCCGAGGGGCGCAAGCGCTTCATCGCTCCGCTGTGGGAGATCGTCGGCGAGCTACTCACCCCGATCGCGCTGCCGGCAATCGGCAACGATCGGCCGTTTCGGGGTCACGCCCTGCCCGCCGCGGGCGAATAGCGGCGGACAACGCCAAACGGGCTCATCTGGGCGGAATTCGGCTGCACAGACGCAGCGCCTACCGCGCAGGCGCGCTTTACGTGGCGTTGACCAATGTTGTGGGTCCGGCGCACGTCGAACCTGGTGCAGACGCCGACTCCCTCGGCCCAACCCAAGAAAGGAAGACCACGCATGCGTATCGACCTCGAGCAGTTTCTCGCCCTGACCGTGGCCCTGGGCACCGCCGGCGCGGTGGGGGTGGCCGGATACACCAGCTACCAAAACCGAGCCGACGCGACCGAGACCCCCGCGGTCGAGATGGTCGCCGAGTCGGACAACACCGACGACTGGCCCTCCGCCGACCTCACCCCGCCCGCACCCGCGCCGGAGCCGGCCCCCAAGGCCGAGCCCCCCACCATGCCGGCCTTCGATGCAGAGCCCGCCGAGCTGGAGGCCGCCCCTGGCCCGCAGGTCGAGGGCGCCTGGTAGTCCCCTCTACAGGCTCGGCCTCCGCTTCAACCCAGACCTGACCAGTTGGGCTGACTCGGGGTCACCCGCCCCGACGTATGCCTGAGCCAGCCGCTCGAGCAGCTGCGCCGCCAGCCGGGGGTGCAGCCGCTCGAAGAATGCCTGCGCCAGTTCGGGCCGCCCCACGCTCACATAGGCCATCACGCAATCGTTGGCGGCTTCGTCGGCGAGGGCGTGACGGGTGGGGTGCTCGCGAGAGCCCCTCACCACTTGGGTCCAGCGCCCGAGAGCCCGGTCCTGGTGCCCTTCGAGGAACTCCACCCAGCCTAGCTTGTAGGTCGCGTAGCCGCGCTGCGCATCATCGTCGTGGTCCATGCCGGCCATGTACAGCCGCCGTGCGTCACCGAACCGTTGCTCGCCGAACGCGATGTCCCCCAGCGTGACGATCGCGTGCGCAGCCAGCCCCGAGTCGGGATCGTCGCGGACCAGCGCCCGCAAGATCGTGCGGTGCTCGTCGGCCTTGCCCTGGTTGACGAGCACCTCCGCCAGGCCCCACCTCGCGCGCGGGCGCAAGTCCAGGGTGGACGGGCCCACCGAATCGAGCACGTGGTCATACGCCGCGGCCGCGCGTCGCCACCACTGAACCTGCTCGGCTTGCAGTCGCTTCGCCAGCGTCTCCAGCGAGAGCCTCTGGACCTCGGCGGCGGCAAAGGCCTGGTCGAGAAGTACGTCACGCGCGTAGCCCACGCGATGGGCCCGTCGTGCGTAGCTCTCGCCCAGCCCCTGCCAGGCCCGCAGGCGCTCGTCTCCCTCGGCATGCTCTGCCATCCAGGCATGCCGTCGAAGGTCACGATCGATCTCCTCGTCGACATCATCGAGGAACGCAGTGGGCTCGACGGTGTGAGGCCCAAACCCCGAAGAAGCCGGCGCCGCGGCGTCGCGGGCCACGACGTCGGGCGGAGCGTCGACCGACGTCGTCCGTACCGCCGTGGCGCAGCCCATCGCCGCCACCCCGAGCCACAGCACCCCACCCCATCGTCGGGCCTCGCCCAACACCGTCGTCATCCCACGCACGGGCGGTGGGACAACTGCAACGGGCGTCGGTTCCCGGCCCCGACGCGATCGGGCCCTCGGCGTCGGTGCCCGGCCGCAGGGCGCCATCGCCCGACCGCCCCCCACGCCCGGGCCGTGTCGTACATCGACCCGCTCGATACGAAGGCGTCGTAGGCGGCGGCCGCATTTGCGCGGCAGCTGATGTCGTCACGGCCGTGCAGGCGTGCAGGCGTGCTCGCTATCCCCTACGACCCCGAGACAACGGCAACAGGACTGCGGCTCACGCCCGGCCACGGCTCGCCCCATCACGCACCGCCGAGCCGATGA
>JAHZJA010001446.1 GCA_022601155.1 Deltaproteobacteria bacterium
GGACCTCCGCGGTCATGGCGGGCTGTCCCAGGAGATCGTTGATCTGGCGCAGGGCGACCCGCAGATGCTCACTGCCGGCCTTGGAATCCCCACGGCGCAGCGCGATTTCCCCCAGCTGGCCGCGTGCCCGTGCCTCCCAGCGAAGCTGCGCGCGGGCATCGTCGAACGGAAGCCGAGCCAGCTCTTCGTAGTGCGACTGGGCCACGGCGAACCGGCCCCGCTTGAGCGCGATGGTCCCGAGCAGATCGAGCGTCTGAGGCTGGGCTTCGATGGCGAGGCCCTTGTCGAGCAAGCCCTCGGCGTCGTCGACTCGGCCGCTCTGGTACAGGCCCTCGGCGACGGTGAAGTAGGCCTCCGGAAGCGCGGGGCGGATCGGTCGGTCGCTCCACAGCTTCATCGCGCGTTGGTGAAGCGACTCGACCTCACCCAGTCGCTCGAGCGCCGCATCGGCGTCGCGACGCGACAGCTGCGACAGCTGCAGCTGCGACAGCTCGGCGAGCATCTGCCAGGCCTCGAAGACATCGTCCTTGAGCTCGATGCTGCGCTGGAGGTGGTGCACCGCCGCACCGACGAGCCCTTCCTCGCGCATTCGTCGGGCGCGCAGCAGGTGGACGAACGGATCTCGGGGGTAGCGGTCGAGCGCCCGCCGGGTGACGTTGTCGATGATCCCCCATGACTGCGCGACATAGGGCGCCGCCGGATCGGCGTCGTCTTCGGGGATGAACTGCTCGGCCAGCGACAGCAGCGCCCGTGCACTGCGGCGGTTCTTGAACGCGTCTTCCACGATGTCGCGGAGCTTGTCGATCGTGTCCGCGCCCTTGACCCGCCCCATCGCCTCGACCGCGCCCTCGGGGTCGTCGGCGCGCAGGTACAGGCGCATCAGCAGATAACCGGTGATCTCGATCCTTCGCGCCGAGGTGTTGCCCAGACCGCGGCCATTGGCGTGGGCCTCGACGGCCGCTTCGTAGCGCGCGGTGTACAGGTCGGCCAGACGCTGGACCACGAACGGGGAGGGGAAGACCGCGGCGACCTTCTCCAGGCCGCGCTCGAGATCTTCGTGGGCGAGCAAGGGCTCGGTGGCGAACGGCCCGTTGCTGACCAGCCAGTGCTCCAGCGCGCGCCAGTCTCGGACGGCTCGGGTGCGGACGGTGTCGTCGCCAAAGCGCTGCTCGACCGCCAGCGCCAGCAACGACGGCGCCTCGGCGCCGCGTCGTGCGGTGCGTTGGTAGACCCGGTGGGCCGACGTCGCCAGCCCGTTGTGGGGCCCCGTGGTGCGCAGCTCCGCGGGTGTGTACAGCGACAGCGAGTAGCGCAGCGCCGCCTCCGCTTCGTCCTCGTTGTCCTCGTCGAGCGCGCCCTGGAGGTACTCGACCAGGAAGTTGGCGAGGATCAACCGGTGCTCGGCACGCGCGGGGTGGTCCTGGGGCAACAGCACATAGCGGTTGAGCGCGGGCTCGAAGTCGTCGATGGACGCGACCTGCGGGGGCGCGGTGGGCACCTCGATGGGGGGAGGACCCTTGTGTGCGCAGCCGAGCGCGGGAAGACCGAGGGTTGCGAACAACAGCAGCGCTGGCGAAAACCGCACGAACGCAGTGTACCAACGGGCGGCTTCGCCACCAGCGACGCCGCTCCCAGGTGGGTTGTGGGCCCGGTGTGGCCCTCCACGGGGATCAGTCGATGGCGTCGCGCTCGCCCCACATCACGGTGAGCGACAGCGTGTGCAGCAGCGACAGGTAGCGGGCGGCGTTGGTCGGGCGACCGCGTCCCTCGAGGACCCCCGCCGCTCCGGTGGCGTTGATGTCGCCGCTGCCCCCCTCGAAGGCGGTCGCGGAGGAAGGCGAAAACAGAGCCTGTCCCGGATCGACCCGTCGTGGGAGCAGCACATCGAGGCCGTAGCCCGGCAGCAGGACGAGGTTGACCCCGCGCAGTCGAACGCGTGCACCCACGCTGGTGCCAACCCGCCAGCCCTCATCATCGGTGGCCGTGGTGGCGCCCCGACGGATGGCGGGCGAAGCGAGATGGCCCGCGGTGATGAGATCGACGTTGCTCTTGATCCGATAGCGGGTGAAGGCATCCAGCCCGTACAGATCGGTCGCACCCCGGAACCGAGAAAATTGCGGCAGTACGAAACTGCGGCGGTCCAGCCCGATGAGCCGCACGGTCTGGGCCCCCGACGTGGCGCATTGGCCCACCCGCACCCCGCCGGGGCACAGGTCCATCCAGTACAGATCGAGGTCGAGTCGCCAGCGACGGCTGGGCCCGAGCAGGAACGAGCCGCCCAGCGCCAGCTGCTGTGGCAGCCGCTGGCTAAGCGTCGCATCGACGGGCTGCGCGACGTCGCATCCTCCAACGCTGTCGTTTTGCTCGGCCTCGAGTCCCGCGGGGGCGTCGGGTCGACAGACCAGCCCCACCCCCGCCAGCTGGACCTCGCCGCCGCGCCGCAGCGCGGGCGTCCGGTAGCGGGCGCCCAGGGTGATGGTGTCGTTGGCCAGCGACAGCGCAGCGCCCACGGTCAGCACGAAGTCGAAGCCCGAAGGCGCGCCGCCCCGCGGGATCCACTGCGTCCATCCTTTGAATCCCACGCGCTCCGCGCAGTCGGGATCTTCCTTGTCTTCACAGCCTTCGGCCGCCGCCGTCTCGGGATCGCTCAGCCCGATGTCGTTGTCGAACGCGAACCGCTCGCGGATCATCGGGAAGTGCAGGGCGGCGCCCAGCTTCACGCGGCCGCCGTTCCAGGCCAGGGCCACGGTCAGGTCGTGCTGGTATCGGACCGAGCCCCCGTTGGGCGGACATCGCTCCAGACCCACGCCCAGGCAGCGAGGGTCGGGGTCGGGGGCGAGGTGGTAGCGAAGCGGTCCCGTGCCGCCAAAACGGTAGCGGCTGCCGAGATCGTAGATGCCCACCCCCACCGCAATCGGATCGAAATAGAGGCTCGCACCGACGAAATAGCCGGCCGCGAGGTGAGCCTGGGACTGGGCTGTGTCGAGCGAGGACAGCGGATCCCCCGTGGCCTGGTCCACCGCGTTGCGGCGGATTCGCTGGTGCTCGACGCCCAGGGCGAAGGAGGCTTGCACCGCGGTACCCGGGATCGCCGCGAGCATGGCCGGGTTGTGATGCAGGGCCGTGACCGCGCGAGACGCGGGGCCTTGGGGTTCGATCCCGCCCAAGCGGAGGCCTTGGCCGGGCGCCCCGAGGGCCTCGCGGGTCGGCCACATGGCGACCACGGCCGCGATGGGGACCGCCACGGCGAGTCCACGCCAGGATGCGAGGCGGCGGGAGAGGGGTCGTGAGCGATGGATGGGAGCGACCATGCGGGCGCTGGGCGGCCGGGTGGGGTCGCGGCGGCACGAAGCATATCGTCGCTCGGCCCGTCTCGCCGGACCGGTTGGTCGAGGCGGGGAGGGGTCGGCGGGGAGGGGCCGACCCCTGGTCATGCGGGCAGGCGTCGGCACGGCCAGGACCAGGACGGTCCGCGAGGATATTGACCGCCCTCACGCTTGCTTCTAGGATGCGGACCGACC
>JAHZJA010001447.1 GCA_022601155.1 Deltaproteobacteria bacterium
AGACCGAGGCGACGCTGTACGGCCTACTGGAGGTGATCGAGCGCGACGCGTGGGCCGTGGCCCGGCTGTCGCGACGGGGACGACCGGTCGACCTCTGCGCTTCCCCTTCCGAGCGGTTGCGCGAGCTCGTGGCCACGCTGGGCCGTCTCGAGATCGGCCTCGAGGTCCATCGGCTCGAGTCGATCGGAGGGGTGCACACCCATGTGGCCGCGCTCCGAGACCGACAGCGTGACGGCGACGTCTTCCCTGCCTACGGGCTGTGTGCCCACCCCGATCCATGGATCGCGCTGGAGCAGGCGGTCATCGAGGCGACGCAGTCTCGGCTGGTGGTGATGACCGAGGCCCGAGAAGACCGCGAGCGCCTCGCCGCCGACCAACGACGCGCACGACACTCGCGGCGCGGTCCCGCCGAGGCGTGGCTCGCCGACGGCGGTGCCCCGGTACCCGCCCCGGCCGCACCGCTTCGCCCCCCCGTCGACCTCGCCGACGTGGTGGACGACATCGTGGATCGGATGGCCACCGAGGGCTTCGATCGCGTCGTGAAGATCAGGCTCAATCCCCCCGACGATCCGCTCGCCGTCGTGCGCGTGCTCGTGCCCGGAGCCTCCGAGGCCATGCATCGCGCATTCTGGCTGGGCCGACGCGTACGCCTGCGTACCTGACGACCGCTCGCCGCCGCCCTCCTGCTCATTCAACCGGCGACGACCGGCTCACGCGATGCGAACCCCTGGGCCAGGGTCGTCAGCGCATCGACGTCCCACGCGATGTCCTGCGCGGCCATCGTCTCCACCAGCCACGCCGAGCCCGTGCGCACGCTGTCGAACACCTTGGCGGGCTGCTGCCCCCGGCCGAGCAACAACGCCGTGCTCAAGAACGCACGGACCGTCGCTCCCACGAGTCCGCCTACCAAGATCACATGGGCGATCCCGTGCTGCACCAGGCCTGCACGGTTGAGGTCGTTGACCGCGGCGCGCACCTCCGACGAAAACACGGGCGTGCCACCAAGCACGATGCTGAGGGCGGCAATCCCCTCCGGGTGTCTGCGCTGCTCCGCCTCGAAGTGCGCGACGAAGGCCCGCATCTGATCGATCTGCGGTGCGTCGTGCCAAACCGCAATCGACACGTTGCGATGGGTCGCCATCTGTAGCCGCGGATCCTCATAGACGATCTCCAACGGCGAGGACGACGGCTCCACGAGAGGGCACCCTAACCCAGAAATTGCGCGACGGTCGATAACGCGCAGCTCGTCATTCATCCGTACGACTGCGTCTATGCGCTGGAACCGGCGATCTGCGTGCACAGCGCTCCACGAAAAAAGTCTGTCACGGTTGGCGCTCGCGGGGCTCTACCCCCAGTGAAAGCCGAGCCCGTTGGGCTTCGGCGCCGCCCAAGGAAGCCCCCATGCACGCGCATCCCCCACGCCGCCGCCCCGTTCCCACCGCCCGTCTTCGTGCCCTGCTGGCCGAGCCCGGTGGCCGTCGGCGTCTGTTGCGAGCCATGGAGGACCGGCTCAGCCCGGCGTCCACGCCGGATGACGATCAGCTGCTGCTTCGGGCCGGTGCGCTGCTCGACGCCGAGGGTCTGCGAAGCCTGGGTCTGTGACCCACACCGACCGGCTCAGCCGCCGGTCCACGCCTCCCAAAAATCGCACTGCTCGGTCCGCACGCCCTGCCCGGCAAAGGGCAGGACGTCGAGCCCTGCGTAGGGATCGTCGGCACTGGTGTAGGCCGGCCATACGAGCGCAGCCGTAGTGGGGTCCGAGGTGCGGGCAAACGTCGTCCACATCTCGCTCATCATCGCCGCCATCGCCTCGTCGTCCGGGTTGGGAACATACGGAACGTTCCCCAACGACAGCGCATCGAAGTTGCCGAACAGGTACAGCAGCTCCAGCCCGTGGAACGCAGCCGAGGTGCCGTTGGGTCCCGTCGTGTAGCCGTCGTAGCTGAAGTGATAGCGAAACACGGGCGACAGGCCCCCGTCGGCGGCCGCGCTGGCCGATCGCCGGGCACTACACACGAACTTCAGATCGCTCGTCACCGCGATCCAAGCCGCCGTGGGTGAGATGTAGTCCGCGGCCGGGTAGGCCGCGAGCACCAGCGGCCCGAGCCCACCGAACGTCAGCGCGACCAGCTGCTCGTACTCCGCGAGGGTCAGGGTGGGCACGTCCAGGGCGGTCTCCTCGGCATTGGCGCCCACCACCAGCGGGACGTCGACATGAGTGCCGGCCTCCATCTGCTCGATGGGAGACGCCGGTACCGTCACGCCATCGACGTGTGCGCTCCAGGTCTGGCCCAGCGCCGAGACGCTCGGATACCCCGTGGGCTCGGCCATCACGATGTCGTCGAACGCCAGTCCGCGAAGACAGGCCAGTACGTCGGGCCGCCCGGCGCACGGCGAAGCGTCGATCCACGGGTCGGACACCGCCTCGCGAAACACCGACGACGATCGCAGCGAACACCCGCCGCTTTGCACGATGGCGCCGTGCACCAGCCCTTGGACGGCGGGGACGCCGAGCAGCGAGCATGTACTCACCGCCCCCGCCGACTCGCCCAACACGGTCACGCGTCCGGGGTCGCCTCCGAACGCCGCGATGTTGTCGTGCACCCACTGCAGCGAGCGCGCCTGGTCGAGCAAGCCATAGTTGCCCGAGGTCGCCCGTGGGTCCCCGGCGTCGAGCACCTCGTGCGCCAGATACCCCAGCGCCCGTGTCCCCCACCGTGGATGAACACCATCACGGGTCGAGCCCGAGATGCGTCCGGCTGCGGGGTCCAGACGTTGAGGAACAAGCAGTCTTCCTCCCCGATGACGGGACCGGCCGCCGTTTCCAGCTGCGCACACACGGGCCCTGGTGCCTCGGCCACAACAACGCCGTCCCAACACCCGGGAGCCTGGGGCGGCTGCCACCGCAACGGACCGATGGGCGGCGCGGCGTACGGCACGGACCAAAACACGGTGACGCCATCGTCCTGCGATCCCTGCACCGCGCCCGCCTCGGTGAGCACCACACCCGGGTCCAGGGGCCCGGACGGCATGCAGTCGCCACCCTCCGAGGTGGTCCCGGTGCTGTCGACGACACCAGGGCCCGACGACGAACCGCCCGTGCCCGACTCGTCGGAGCCTGCACTGGCATCGGGTCCCACGACACCGCTGGAGCCCATCGTGGTGGCCTCGGTGGTCCCGGTC
This sequence comes from Deltaproteobacteria bacterium, assembly GCA_022601155.1. Taxonomy (GTDB): domain Bacteria; phylum Myxococcota_A; class Polyangia; order Nannocystales; family Nannocystaceae; genus Paraliomyxa. The sequence continues at coordinate 3,184 of JAHZJA010001447.1, forward strand.
TGGCCGTCGGTATCGCCAGCACCGACGCAGCCCATCACCAGCGCGAGCA
>JAHZJA010000123.1 GCA_022601155.1 Deltaproteobacteria bacterium
CGAGTTCGGCGTGAACTTCATCATCGTCCCCGGTCGGCGCGAAGACGGCGACATCAACCCCGGTACCGGCAAGCCCGACTTCCAGATCGCCCCTGGCGATCCCGGTGGCCCGCTGTCTGGGCCTGGGTTTGGATTTCAGATCACGCCGGGTGTGGGGCTGTTCGCCTTCGGTGGCGTGAGCATGCACTACTACTTCTAGGCTTCGACTCTCGACGCCGCGACGGCCGACCCGAGCCCGCCAGGCTCGGGCGTCCGCGCGACACGGCAATCCCGTGTCCCCGTCGAAACGACGAGAGCTCCGACCGCCGCGGTCTGACTGCGCGAGCACACATGGAAGGTCAGCCCCAGCGGGATGCCGAGCTCCTGGGGCTGGTCGCTCCCGCTGACCTCGTTGGTGCACGTCGGAGCAGCGCACAAATCCCGGACCCCGAGCAGGTCACCCCCGTGCACGCGGTTCGTTGGATGAGACACCCCGCTGTCTTGCACGAGGTCGTGCCGTCGATCGTTCCGGCCGGCGCATGAGATTGGCCGTGGCTCGCTCATTGGACTCGATCGGCCAGACCCGCTGCCGTCTACACACGGGTACGCCCAACGGCTGAGCGTGGTCGTCCTCGCCCACGGCGATGTCCACATCGTCGGCCTTGGCGTCGGCTTCTGCCTTGGCGAGCGCGGCGCTGTCCTCCTCGCTCGCCTTCCCAGCGCGCTGGGCGATGGGTCGTGGATACCAACCCGGTTTGGACGGTCCTACCGGTCACTGCAACTTCACCACCGTGTCGGCATTGTCGAGCGTGCCGATCTTGGACATCGTGAAGGCGTTCGCCTCCAGATCGACGATCCCTGCGGTCCGCTCACCGTCGAGGTGGTGCGACAGCGGTGTGTCGTTGGGTCTCCACTCGAGCGGTGAGCGTAGGTCCAGCCGCTCGTCGGGCCCTGGCTGAACGTACAGATGATGATCGAACAGGGCCTTCGCATGTACCTGCCCGTCGTGGACGTGAATGGTGGGGAAGAACACCGCCTGTGGATCGCGGCGTGGGAACTCGAAGGCCATGGGGTGGATCGTCTTGGTCTGGATGCGACGCGTCAATTTGCCCAGCAGACCCCCCCGGGAGCCGAGATCGTGGAGCTGGAACACGGCGAACCCGTAGTCTCCATACTGCGGTAGAGCGTCCCATATCGCGTCGGAGAGGCGGAAGCGTGGGTCGAGACGCTCGAAGTCGGCGGTGGAAGGCACGAACGACGCCACGAAATCGCCGACCTCGTGGACGCGAAGCAATGGCCGAGACTCGGGCGCCAACTGCAGCCGGAGCCCTCCGCCGCGCCCGGCAGGAATCTCCTCCGGAGGAAACGCCGCGTCGAGGTCGTGAAGGAACTTCGGATAGCCCTGCAGGTCGATGAAGCGCACTGCGTCGTCGGGAGCGCCGGGGAGCACCGGGATGGGCAGGATCATCGCCACGGGCTCTTTGGCGGCCACGTTCATGCCGTAGACGAGGATCTGTCGACCTTCGGGCATCGATCGCGCAAAGATCTGAGTTCCGTTCACGCGCTCGATGATGCTGGGGGGCCCGCTGAACATGCACATCGCGAGGCCACGGTACCGCGATCTTCGCCCGGGATGCCGGACCGTCTCCAACGCGTCTCCGCGACCGCGGCCGACTCGGGCGCGCTCACGAGCGGCGGGACGACAGCACCGTGCTCGATGGATCGCGCTCGACCTGCGGCCCGCGCGATGTCGCAATTTCGGCGAATCGGCATCGCGACACCACGCCCGGTCCCGCGTAGGTCAGCCCAACCCCTCACGGGCGGTGATGGGCATGGCCACCGCAGGCCCCCACCACCGTTGGTGTTGTCCCCTCTATCGTCGATGAACAGATAGCCGGGCGCACCAAACGTTCACCATGACGGCTGTGTCCGCCGAATCCTACAATCGTGGGGTCGGGGGACACATGGGGGGCTCGAACTCGAATATCGGCACCGGGCTGTTGGGCCTGGCTGTGGGCGTGGGCGTAGGCCTGTTGCCGCCGGGTTGTGCGGGCACCATGTTCGCGTGTTCGAGCCACGATGAGTGCGCCGACGGGTCCAACGAAGGCACGTGCCAGAGCAGCGGCTGGTGCAGCTTCGAGGACTCGAGCTGCCCGTCGAGGCAGCGCTACGGCAAGCACTCGGGCGCGGGGCTGGCCGGGACGTGTGTGCCGCCGCTCGACGACGAGGGGTCGTCGGGAGCAGCAACCACCGCGCAGCCCGAGCCCGATGACACGACGGCAGCACCGACCGAGAACACCTCGACGGTCGGCGACCCCACCCTCGACGGCGGGACATCGGGCAGCGACTCCACGGGATCCGTCATGCCCGAGACCGGCGATACGAGCTCGGGCGAGGAGAGCACCGATGGCGGCGGCAGCGAGACAGGCCCGGTTCCCCCCCAGCCGGTCTGCGTCTCGGTGCTGCTGGACGACTTCGACGACGGGATGGTGGCCGCACAGTGGAGCTCCTGGCAGGACCCGGGCACGGTCCTCGAGGAGGCAGGCTCGATGATTCGCTTCAGCGTGGTGGGCGATGTCGAGGCCAACACCCACGCGGGGATCAGCAGCCAAGACGAGTTCGATCTCGACGACGGCATCGTCCAGATCGAGATCGCCGACCCTCCCTCGCTCACGGGCGCACGGCTGTACTTCCAGCTGCTCACCACCGACTGCGGCATCGGGCTGTTCATCGAAGATCGGCAGATCCACTCTCAGGGCGTCTCCGGGCCCTACGACGCCACGTTGAGCTGGGTTCGGATGCGAACCGCGGGCGGCCAAGCCCATGTGGAGGGCTCGACGGACGGGATGATGTGGGTACCGTTGCTGCCGCCCGCCCCCCACCCGTGCGACCTCACTGAAGCCAGAGTGTTGCTGTTTGGAGGCTCGAGTATCGTCAACGAAGCCGGGCCGACGGCTGCGGTCTCGACCCTCGAAGCCTGCGCGTTCCAGGGCCCCTAGGATGAACAGGGCCAGCCCGCCCCCGCTCGCAGCTCAGAAAATCCCCGCAACGAGCACCGATACGGGGACACGCTCCTAGTACGACTTGATCACATCGGACATCGGTGCGGCGGGGCTCGAGCGCCGTCCGCGGAGGTGTAGCAGCGCCGGCACATCGGGCAGTGGCCGAGTTCAAGCAGGAGAACGACTTGCAGGAGCCGACGAAAGGCCGGTAGCGAGATCTCTTCGTGGGGGGAAAAGCGTTCGCTCAATGGTGAGGAACGCGTGGGCGGCTGCGACGAGGGCGCAGTGATGATGGAATCCACGCCATGTGCGGCCTTCGAAGTGGTCAAGGCCGAGCTGTCCCTTCATGTCCTGGTAGTCGCGCTCGACTCGCCAGCG
>JAHZJA010000124.1 GCA_022601155.1 Deltaproteobacteria bacterium
ATGCGATCGACGAGGTGGTGGAGCGCTATCGCAACGCGCTCGTGCGGCGCTGGGACATCGAGCAACCTGCCCTTGCCATTGCGCAACGGGTGCTCGACCCGGCCCTGGACCACCTCACAGACCATGAGCGGGCGGAGGTCTCGACCTTGATCGTCGCCCCCGATGGGCTGCTCAACCTCGTCCCGTTCGAGGCTTTTGGCCACCAAGGCGGATACCTCGTGGAGCGATACGCGGTGCGCTACGTGACGACCGGGCGCGATCTCCTACCCCCGGTCGTGCCCGCGGACGCGCTCCGGACCCGCCGTCGGCAGGTGGTAGTCATCGGAAGCCCCACCGGCGCCGAGCTGCCCGGGGTTCGCCGGGAAGTCGACGCGATCAACGACACCTTCGACGATGTGGTGATGGCGCTGGGAGACCAGGCCACCGAGGGGAGGATGCACGAGCTCGAGAGGCCGTGGATCGTTCACGTGGCGACCCATGGAGCCTTCGACACCGGCCGCCCCGGAAGCCGGTACCACGAGCTCGCGATCCCTCCAGAGCCGGGACGACCGGGCGGGGTGCCGCGGGCATCGACGGCATGGCACACGTTCGACGACCCGATGTTCCACTCGTACCTCGAGCTGTCGCCCGAGCCCGTCGAGTCCAGCGTGTTCGACGGGCGGCTGACCGCCTACGAGGTCAGCGGGCTCGATCTGCGAGGCACGCAGCTGGTGGTGCTGTCGGGCTGCGAGACGGGCCTGGGGATGATCGAGGTCGGGGAGGGGGTGCTGGGATTGCGGCGTGCCTTGTCGGTCGCTGGAGCGGAGACCCTGCTGATGAGCCTATGGCGCATCTCCGACGACAACGCCGCGAACCTGCTCGGTCCCTACTACCAACGCTTGGCCCGGGGGCAGGGGCGGGGCGAGGCTCTGCGTGCCAGGCAGCTCGAGCTGCTCCGCAGCCGCGAGTTCGAGCACCCGCACCACTGGGCGCAGTTCATCGTGCTGGGCGAGACGACGCCCCTGGATCTCGGCGACGGCGCCGACTCGAACGCGGGCGCCGAGCACCCACCGCCTCAGCCCCGGCCGCGCGGGTGTGCCCTGGAGCCCGCGCAGGGGCAGCTGGCGGGATGGTGCTGGCTGCTGATCTTGCTCCGCCCGGGCCGAGCGAGCCGGGTCAGGGTCGTGCACGGGCGCCGGACAGACAGGCGCACGGCGGCAACCCATCCTCGACCACACCAGCGAGATGACAGCCTCTGTCGTGCGCGGGCGGAGAGGTCCGCCGCCGCTGGCCGCCTCGGTCGGGCAGCCCATCGGGCGCCGTCAGTACTTGTCACCCACGTCGCACATGAACCGAGACGACAGCGCCCCGGCGTTGGAGATGTCGTCGTACCACTGGAGTAGATTGCCCTCCACCCAGTCGTACCGCATCGATCCGTCGACCTGGGTGAAGCCGTCGTTGCCGTTGGGCTCGTTGAACAGGTCGTGGCCGCTGACCCAGTACGTTTGGTCGTCACTGGCCCGCCACTGGCAGGTCGGGTTGGCGCTGGAGACGGCTTGGTTGGCACACGTAGCCCCGGCAAACTCCGGGTAGATTCCCATGATGGTCAGGTACGCGAGGTCGCCATCGGGACCGAACCCGTCATCGTTGGCCACCGCGAGCGCCGACTCCAGATGGGCCTCGGTCCGTGGAATGAACAGCTGCATGCCCAGCTCTGCGCAGTCTTGCTCTGCCTGGGCTGCCGTGGCGGTCGACCCGGGCTCCATCTTGTAGAACGTGTACCCACCACCATCGGTGGTCATGTCGCAGTAGGTCTCGACCAGTCCTCGTTGATTGCCAAGCGGGTCGATGAGGTAGACGTCATCGTCGGCCACCCCGCTCAATTCGAGGACCTCGAGGCACGAGACCGGAACGAGACAGTTGGGTAGGCATCCATCGTCGAGGTCATCATCGGCGTCGTCGCACTCCTCGAAGGGAGCGTCGACGAACGCGTCGCCGCAGTACGATGCAAACTGACAGTTGGCCGTGCAGCCTTCGTAGCTGCCGTCGTTGACCCCATGGTCACACTGTTCGTCCCCCTCGGGAATGCCATTGCCACACACGGGGTCGCCAGGGTCGGAGCCCGCGCTGCCGGAGGTCTCCACACTGCCGGTTGCGCCCGCATCGCCGCTGGCTCCCACGCTGACGTTCGTGTCGCTGGCCCCCGCGTCTGTGGACGCCCCTGCATCACCGCTGCCGCCGTCGTCGACGGCGAACGACGAGTTCGCCCGCGAGCACCCGACCACGACGGGCAACAACGCGATGCTCAGCAGGCGCAATGGCGTCATGCGTGGAGCTTACGCGACTGGACCCCCCCATCACGACGTTCGTCTGGGAAGACGGCGTGTCCGCCCATGTTGGGGGAGGCCTCCAGGATTGATCCAAAGATGGCGCATGTTGCGCCTTTCTGAATGGAGACGATCCAACCGGGCCAGCTCCGCTCGCGTTCGTCGGTCCGTGTCACGGCCTGGTCGACGCGAGCTCCGCGGGTGAAGGGCGATTTTCCTCGAAGGCATCGAGCCTGCAGGCCCGTCACATGCCCCGCTCGGTCTCTCCTACTTGGTGCGACGCCACAGTCGCCTTGGGAGCAGTCCGATGCACAACAAATTCCTCCTACTTACCGCTCAGTCCTTGCTCGCGGCGGCCTGTTTCACCCCCGACGCCCCCGCGGATACGGATGCCGACATGGCCTCGACCAGCGGAGGTGACTCGGGCTCGGCCGGAGTGTCGATGATGCCCAGCACCTCCGCGGCGGCCACCACGAACCCGGGCGGGGCGAGTGCCTCGGACTCTGATGACGGCAACGGACCACAGCCGACGACCACGGGCTCGACCGGTGTGACGACCGATCTCGACGATTCCGGGAGCAGTGACGACGGCGCGTCCACCCGCGGGAGCAGTGACGGTGCCTCTGGCGACAGCAGCGGCGGGCCCCTGTGCACCGTCGACCCCGACCAGGGCTCGTCGCTCGAGTTCGACCACGTGATCCTTCCGCCGTGGCAGTCGTTCACCACGGGCATGACCGGCGACCTGGTCGAGATCGATGCGATGCCCAACACGTACTGCGGCGGCGTCGGTATCGACGGTGAGCTACGGATCTACGCAGGGGAGGGGACCGGCGGCGCGATGATCTACGCCAACGCCTACCCCGCCATGTTCGTCTCGGGGCTCAACCTCACCACGTTCCATGTGGACCCGCCGCTGGCGGTGGAGGCGGGCCTCACCTACACCTGGGAGCTGACGGGCACCTGCGGGCTTCGCTACGGCAACGGCAACCCCTACGCCGGCGGCGTGGGCGGTGGCAACGCGGACCTCGACATGGTGTTCGAGACACGGATCGAGACCTGCCAGTAGCGGGTGCCCCCCCCAACGTCGACGTGAAAAGGGGGGCGCCAACGCGGACCTCGACATGGTGTTCGAGACACTGAGCCAGACCTGCCAGTAGCGGTGCCTCCCCAACGTCGGACGTGGAAGGGGAGCGCCAACGCGGACCTCGACATGGTGTTCGAGACACGGAGCCAGACCTGCCAGTA
>JAHZJA010000013.1 GCA_022601155.1 Deltaproteobacteria bacterium
CACCTCCACCCACGTCGACCGCCCGTCGGCCCGTGCTCTTTCCCCCGTGCGTGAGCCCCAGCACGGTGGCCCAGCGCCCCTGTCCGGTCACGAGGTTCGTCAGCCCGTGCGCGCCCGCCCGCGCCCATTCCCCCATGGAGCCCGTGGCGGAGAAATAGTCGAAGGTCCCGCCTCCGCCGTGGCTCTCCGAGCCCATGGCGTCGAAGTTCGGGATGTCATGGATGTCGACGTCGCTCAGGTCGACCATGCTGCGCCTTCCGCTGGCGCGCTGGATCGCCGACGTCGAAGGGGAACGCGAGGGGTGCCGCGCGAGCCAAGGGAGCGTGCGTGCTCCATGGCTTGGGACGATGGCCTTCGCGACCGCCCGGCTCGCCCGATCGGCCTCGGCCTCGAGCACGGGGTCCTGCACGATTGCGATCCCGCGGCGATACGGATTCTCGACGCGCCCCTGGCGTTGCTGCACCACATGCGCGAGCTCGTGGCCGAGCAGCTGTATCCCCTCCGGGGTCGTCGGGTCGTACGTCCCTGCCTCGAAGTGGATCTGGTCTCCTCGGGTGACAGCGAGCGCCCCCATGGTCCGAGTCGTCGGCCCCTCATGCACCGTCACGCGCGACAGGTCGGTCTCGAACAACGCCTCCATGGCTGCGCAAAGACGGGGCTCGAGTGGTCGACCTGGGCCCATTGCTCGCAGCAGCACGGACGAGACCGGCGTGGTGAACACGCTGTGGGGCGAGCGACCCACCATGGCGGTGCGGCGCTCACCTACCCGCGACGGCCGCATACCCGGCAGGAACTCGGGGGTATCGATGGTTCCTAGGGCTGGCTGCACTGCGGCGCCGCGCATCTTTGCGGGTAGTAGATCCGGCCGCGGAGGTGGCGGGGTCGGTCGACGCGGAAGCATCGGTTGCGCGGTCGAAGCGACCCGCCCGCCGTGCCGAGGACGGGTGGCGATGAAGCTGCCCTGCACCACCCGGCCCTCGTCGCGTGCGTCGTTCATCGGAGCTTCGATCGCGGATGACCTGCCGCCAGGTGATGGCCCGGCGGCCAACGAAGTTCGCTCAGCCGTCGCTCCATCGCAGGAACCGTTGCCATGCATCGGCATCCCACGCCGGTCGCATTCGAGACCACGACAGGGCATGGAGTGCCCCCGGGTCACCGCGCTCGATCAGCCCTTCGATGAGCTCCAGGCTCACCGCTTCGCCGAGCACGGTGTCGACCATGGCGGCGTGGGCCAGCCGGTCGGCCACGCTCGTCCGTGCCTCGTCGCGCAGTCGCAACCAGAGGTTGGGGTGCCGACTCGGATCGGGTGGATCCTGGGGCACGCCCGCATGGACCAGGCTCATCTCGAACGGCTCGTCGACGTACCAGGCGCGAGCGCCCCAGCGAACCTCGACGTCGTAGTCGTAGCGGTGGCCGTCTTTGGTGCGGTAGCGAAGTGACAGCGCCACGGTGCTGCCAGTGCGCAGTGATGGCGGCTGCGATTGCTCCGGCTTCGTGAGCTCGAGGTGCGCGAGGTGGCCAGCGACGAGTACTTGTTCGAGTTCCTCGGTGCCCGGCTCGGTCAGCGGCAACGCGCCCCGATAGAGCACCATGCGGACGGGCGGAAGGTCGTCGCGGTCCGAGGACGCCCCAACCATGGGGTCGTAGCCCATGTAGCTCGCAGGCTGGGGGGGGCGGTCCTCGCTGAGGTAGGCGTACGAACCGTCGCCCACCCGCAGCATGACGACCGTGAGGTTCATGCACACCTCGGTCAGCAGCGGCAGCACGTGACGACGGACTCGCCCTTGGGCAACGGTGGCCCATGGCTGCCCCCAGTAGAGGGCCTCGTGGGTCGTGAGCGTCACTTCGATGTCCTGAACAGTGAGTCGTGACGTGTCACCGAACGCGCACCGTCCCAGCGCCGAGAAGCTCAGCCGTGCCGCGTCGAAGGGCACGCGGTAGTCATCGGTCACCCGGTGTACTCGTACGCTCAGCTCGGGGAACACGTGGGCGAACAACCAGCGCAGGCCCATCGGCGAGTCGAGGCCGTGGATGCGCAAGAAGTCCAGGCGTACGTCGCCCCAGCTGGACAGGATACGGGCGGGGCGATCGGCGGTGAGCCGCGTGTGCAACAGCGAGCGGTCGAGCATGTCCAGCAGCTCCCGAACGGGGTCACGGACATCGAGGTCGTGGCACAACCCCAGCAGGTAGGAAGGCAGCGGCGAGCGACAGCTGACGAGCCCGAGGTTCACGGTGATCATGACGCGTGGCCCCGATGGCTCTGCCTCGCTCCCTTCTCCGCCCGGTCGGCCCAGCAGCTCGATGTCGTGGATGATCGACGGCTGAGGGGAGGCGCTGAGGTGCCCGCGGAACCCAATCTGCTCCGGCTCGTAGCCGATGGAGGCCAGCAGATCCAGCAGCGCGGTGGGGTCGAACTCCCGGATCCGCCGCTTGATTCGCCCCTGGAGCTCAGCGAGCGAGAGGGGCCCGGGCGCGCGGGGCTTTGCGGGGAGGTCCATGGCTCGTCGCGCGGAGGATCAATCCTCGAGGAAGCCGTCCAGATCCGCCTGGTAGAACCGAGACAGCGCCTGCCACGGGGTGTCGTCCGGATCGTCGAGGTGGGGGCGCAGCTGGTCGACGCGCTGGCTCATCAACCGGAAGTACCCGGCGAACAGGGACGGGAGGAATTGGACGGGGTCGAAGTGCTCGACGATGTTCTGTACGTCGCGAGCAACGATGGCGGCCTTGGCGAAGTTCCCACGCTCCACCAGGTACTCGAAGCCCGCGATCTTTCGGCGCAGGGAGACCAGGGCGTCCGACTCGGTCTCGGAGGTGATGTGATCCGGGGCGCGGGACCACGGTGGCGGCGGGGGCTCGGGCTCGGGCTCGGGCGGGGGCTCGGGCTCGGGCTCGACTGTGCGTCGAGTGGAGTCGGTGGAGCCGTCGAAGGGCTCGCCGTCGCCGAACGCCGCGACCGGCGGTGGCGACGACGGCAGCTCGGGCTGTGGCGCCTCCCCGGCCTCCGCTTGGGCTTGGGCTTCGCGGGTCCGTGCCATGGCCCGGGCCAGATCGCCGCGGGTCCATCGTCCCAGCCGATGGAGCACCCCTACACTTGCAGGCTGCTCGACGATCTCGCCGATCTCCCGTGCGAGCTCATCGAGCTGTTCGCCGATCTCGTGGGGCAGCTGCGCCTCACCGCTGCGCAGCCAGTCCTTCCAGGTCTCGTCGCGTTGCTGTACGTGGAACTGGATGTGCGTTGAGACCGTCTGCAACATCCACTGCAATGTGGTGTCGAGGACCCGCGGACTGGAACGCATCGCGGGTGGCGAGGCGAGCTCGTCAGCCACCAGTCGCCGGGCGTTGTTCAACAGCGCAGGCAGGTGGCACAGACCACGGTCCACGAACAGGCCCACCATGTACACGCAGGCCAGACGCAGGTCGTAGACCTCGGCGCGGAGCAGCTCGACGGCCTGTTGCGCCGCCGCGAGACACTCTCCTCGATCGACGAGCTGAGCCAGCTGCAGGATCGTGCTCCGCAGCTCACCATCGACGCGAGGCTTGAGGGGTCGCCGCTCGTCCAGGAGGTCGGCGGGCAGTTGGAGGCGGGCGCTCATGAGACGGACAAGGTGACCTGACCCGGGCTAATCACCGAGATCGCGCCACCCCAGTTGCACACGAGGGAGCAGCTCTGGTCGACGGCGGGGGTGCCTCCATTGATGGTCTTGACCGGGCCTGGGATCCACGGCGCGGTGGTCATGGGGATGCAGGGCATGGGGGTGAGCACGCCCAGTGCCGCTGCGGTGGCCGAGGCGACGGTGGGGTTGGCCAGGGACGAGCACGCCCCAAACGTGGGCACGTTCACCACGGGAGCGAACGCGGTGTTGTTGGCCGTTGGCGTGCCGCTGATGATGGTGGTCGTGGGTAGCACCACCAAGCTGGCCGGGGCGACGCCGAAGCTGCACATCATCGTGGCGCCGGTACACAGTGCGGTTGGCATTGGATCACCTCGTCGTGAGCTGCCGAAGCTCGGTCGTGCGGAGGAACAGGGGCGTGCGTGCCTTGGCGTACAGCGAGCCGCTGCGGTACTGGGCCTGGCACCAGGCGTGGTCCACCGCACCATCGCTTTTTCGGGGCAGCAGCGGGAACAGCTCGATGCGGTCGGGAAGGAAGTCGGGCCCCAATCGGGTTGCCAGCATCCGCTCCAGCTCGTCACGGCGAGCGGCGCCCAGAGCTCGGAAGCGCTCCGGTGACTGGTGACCGCAAAAACCCAGCAGCACGAAGCGCTGGGCGAGGGTCGCCCCTCCCGAAGGCACGACCACCATGCTGGCACCATCGAGGAACGGACAGTCTTCGAGTGCAGCGAGCACTTCGTCCGTCGGAAACACTCGACCGCTGCGCCGCGGGTCGAGCGTTCCTCCGTAGAGGTACTCGCCACCGCGTCGCCGACCCAACGCAATGTAGATCGGCTCGATCGGCGCAGGCTCGGCGGGAGTGGTCTCGGGTTCGGTCTCGCCGTCGAGAGGCGGAGGGGGCTCCGCGGGGGCATAGACTCCAGCGTCACCCGGACAGCTCTGACCTGTGCGGGTGAAGTCCAGCAAGGTCCACGGGCGACCTGGCGCCGGGATCACGTTCATGAGCGCCGCGAGGTGATCGGTGCCCGGCCGACGGGGTGAGGTCAGGACCGCTCCGCCCGACGCCGCCTCGAACACCACCGTCGACATCGCGGTCTTGGACAGGCCCTGCGTCTCGATGAGCTCGCGCCACGCCTCCCAATCGGTGGGTTCCTCGGGGTTGTGGACCACGTGCTCCCAGGGATGCGACCGAGCACCACGCGCATCGAGGAGCGCCTCGCACGTGGAGGCGTCCAGGCCGAGGGTGCGCAGCGGGTACGCGTCGAGCAAGCTCGGGTCCCGTCGCACGTCGTCGTGGGAGAGGTGAACGAAGGTCGCTCCCGCACACAGGGTCGACAGCAGCAAGCCCGGCTGGTGTTGCTGGCGATGCAGGCCGGGGGCGGCGACCGCATCACCTGGTCGCAGGGCCAGCGTGACGGTGCCGTCCCGCAGGGCGCCGAGGTGGGCCTGCGCGGCAGGCAGCGGAACGGGCAGGGCGGGCGGTCGGCGCAAGGGTGAAAAGAGCAGAGCGCAGGGCTCATCGGCGGCGTAGGTGTGGGAGGACGCCATCGGCGTCTCGATGCCCTCGGGCTCCAATCGCAGCTCCGCGCTCTCCCCGAGCCAGGGGTCGTGGAACGCAGCGCTGCAGATGTGCTGCGCCCCAAGAGCCTCCAGCCGCGGTGCGACATAGGCCGGGCCCAGCGGCTCGAGGTGCGAGATGCATGCCCCAAGGCGAAGGCCGGCGAGCAGCGACACCAGTGCCTCGGCGCCCAGCATGCGCATCACCACGAGTACCGCCCCGGGCTGGACCCCTTGCCTCGCCCACGACGCCGCACGCAGGCCGCATCGTCGGTCGAGCTCGTCGTAGGACAGCGAGGACCAACGGTCGTCGCGCGCCTTGCGATGGTCATGGCTTCGCAGCGCAACTCGGTCCTTGTGGAGATGGCGGCCCACCCAGTCGTTGTAGAGGTCGTAGCGGGCTCCCGGCACGCTCTTGAATGGTCCCGTCGAGGGGCCTGCGAGCCACTGCTGCAGAGCCGCGGCCAGCGCGTCGGGCTGGCGCCAGCCGTCCTCCAACCAGTCGAGATCGACGAGGGGCTCGCCGTCGGGGACCTGCAGGGCAGCGGCAGCAGCGATGGATTCAGCCTTCACGTCGGTTGCTCGGGGCACAGACCGATGACTCGGATCTGCGTTCGACGAATGGTTGCAGTCTCCGTTCGTCACCACAAAAATTCGCCGATGCGCGCACATGGTCGCAATAGTTGGTGGAGCTGGAACATGACTCGATGTAGTAAATTGGTATGTGTTGATCGAGCCAGTGGTGCTCGCTCGGGCCGTGGGGGGCGGAGCCCGAGAACTGTGTTTCCGCGGGGGTGCCCGGGGGCTCCTTTCACGAGATTTCATGGTGCATTGCAGCGCCTTCTCTGATCTATTGGAGAGCATGGCGAGATCAGGACGTAGTCGAGGCAGACCTCTTGCACCCATCAGCGCCACGCCCGAGCAACTCACCGACCTCCAGGCCTGGGCCCGCAGCGCCGTCGATCCCTCGCTCGCGCTGCGGGCTCGGATCGTGCTTCGCTGCCTGGAGGGCCTCACCAACCTCGAGGTGGCAAATAAGGAGGGCGTGACCAGTGTGACGGTCGGCAAGTGGAGACGCCGTTTTCGGACACTAGGACCGTGTGGGCTACGCGATGCGCCCCGCAGCGGTGGTCCGCGGATCATCGACGACGAGCGCGTCGCCGAGGTCGTACGTCTGACACTGGAGGTCCCGCCACCGGACGCGAATCGCTGGACGACCCGCTCTTTGGGTCAACGGGTCGGAGTCAGCCACGCGACCGTGGGACGTATCTGGAGAGAGCACCAGCTCAAGCCCGAACACATGCCACGCGATTGAGAGTCGAGCCTGCGGCGCGAACGCGCGCACTATATTCGAATGGAATTCCGTTCCAGCCGCTAATCTTTCATCTGTATTTCACCGCGGTGGCGTCTTGCCGCGATCTTCATGTCGATTATGGAATCGACTCGTGTTCCAATTGTAGTAGGCAATGTGTTGGTCGTGGCCTCGCGCTGCGATTAATGAAATGTAATCATGTGACAGTGTCGGGTTGCCATTGATTGGCGCCTATTTTTTGTTCCTGTGGATTCGATGGTCGAGACTGTCGCAGTGCTTGGGGGGTTGAATGACACCGACCCACGGCACGGCTGGGAAACGACATGAGCAAGCCAGTACCCCGATCACGCCTCAATATCACCTACCGAACCCGCATCGATGGTGAGCCCAAGAAGGTCAAGCTGCCGATGAGGTTTCTCGTGCTCGGCAAGCTCACCACCGAAAACCAGGCACTGTTGAGCGAACGCCCGATGCACTCGGTGCTGCCCGGCATGAGCCTCGGAAGCTTCATGCAGGAGATGAAGGTGAGCTCGCCGATTCCCGACGATCTCGCGGTCACGCTCGTGGGGCAGCTCGAGGGCAGTGTCACCGGTGTGTTCAAGAAGCCCCCGGAGGATGAGGCAACCGAGGGGACCATCGTGCTCACCGGCCAGGCCGAGGCCTCGGGCCGCGGCAAGGACAACGGCTTGGGCGATTTTTGGGGCGAGGTCTCGCTCACCGGAGAGCACGACTTCCCGCTGGAAGACGGGCAGATCAAGATCCCCGACGGTGGGGTGACGGTCAAGCTCGCGGTTCGAGGCGCGGTAGAGCCTCCGGGCGACTTCGATGCCGGCGTGACCGGAGACGTCGACACCTCCATCGAGATCTCCTTCGAAGCGAATGCGCTCACCAATGACGACGAGATCGCCAAGCTGGACTTTCGCGGGGCGGTGAAGGCCGACGTGAAGGTCGCGCTGACGATCCCTCTGCGCAGCATCGCCAACTTCCGCCCCGACCACTTGTCGAGGAGAGTCCCGGAGATCCGCCGGTTGGTGCTGCTTCGACGTCTCGTGCTCGAGCTTCGCAGCTACATCTCGAGCAATCCATTGCTCGGCGTCGCGCTGCGAGACGAGCTGCTCAAGGCCAAGGGCGAGCTCAAGACGCTGCAGGAGGGCGCGCCGGAGGTGCCGGCCGATGCCGAGGCGCCACGCCTGAGCGATCAGACCGTGCTCGCCAAGCTCAAGGACGCCCTCGTCGAGGTGCACCCCCAGCTGCTGGTCGATCCACCACCTCCAGCTCCCCCCACCCCGGTCGACCCACCGGTCGACCCACCGGTCGACCCGCCCGCCCCTGAGTAGTCATCACCCGCGACGGCCCACATATCGACGGACATTTCATCATGGAACAACAGACCAAAGATCTACTCGATCTGCTCGTCACCGAGTCGGGGATGAATCCCAACGAGTGGAAGAGCAAAGAGCTCGTCCGGGTCACCGACGCAGGCAACCTGGCCTTCGACGACCAGAACCCCGACTTCCCCTACGCCGACCGCTTCGTGAACTCACTGGCCGTCTTCCTCCAGAACGTGCCGCTGTTCAAGGTACGCAAGGACAAGGAGACGGGGGCGGAGCTGCGCGACGACAAGGGCAACCTTGCCGAGTACCTGCATGTGGCGTCCATCCGCACCATCATGCAGGAAATCGACGATCTGGCGCAGAGGCTCGACGACGCGGTTCAAGACCGTCTGCAAGACGTCCTGCATCACGAGCCCTTCCGAGAGCTCGAGACGAGCTGGCGCTCGCTCGAGGACCTGGCCACCGAGGTCAGCTCCAACGAGGTGATCATCGATTTCATCGACGTCACCAAGCACGAGCTCGGGTCCGACCTCCAGGACCATTCGGCCTACATTCTCAACGCCGCGGTGTTCCGCAAGATCTACGTCGAGGAGTACGACCGCTACGGCGGTCGCCCCGTCGGAGTGATGGTGGGGCTGTACGACTTCGACAGCTCGGATGAAGACATCGATTGGCTGGAGACGATGTCACGGGTCTCCGCGGCGGCCCATTGCCCCTTCATCGCCGCCGCCTCGCCCGAGTTCTTCGAGGTCGAGACCTGGGAAGACCTCGAGCGCAAGGACGACCTCGAGGCGTTGCTGGCCTTGCCACAGTTTGGGCGATGGGATCGGTTCCGGCACAGTGACGAGGCCGCGTATATCGGCCTGACACTGCCGCGCTACATGCTGCGGGCACCCTACGCTCCACGTGGTCGGCGCGACGCGGTGAGCTTCACCGAGAAGGTCGAGTCCACCCGGGACTATCTCTGGGGGAACGCGGCCGTCCTGTTCGCGCGCAACATGGTGCGCTCGTTCCAGGACTCGGGCTGGTGCCAGCACATCGCGGGCCCCCGAGGCGGCGGGTTGGTCAAGGGGCTGCCCGTGCACATGTTGGTGCACCACGGGCAAGAAGAACTGCAGCCACCCACCGAGGTCGCCATTGCCGACTACCGCGAGCTGCAGTTCGCCAACGCGGGTTTCATCCCTCTGGTGCACTGCAAGGGAACGGCCGACGCCACCTTTTTCAGTGCGCGCTCGGTGAAGAAGGCTCTCGAGTTCGAGAGTGACCTCGACACCAAGAACGCCGACCTGGTGTGCAACCTGGCCTACACGCTGTCGGTCACTCGGATTGCGCACTACGTCAAGCGCATGGTCCGGGACTACATCGGGTCGACGGCCGACGCTCCTTACATCCAGGCGATGCTCGAAGCTTGGCTCATCAACTACGTGACCACGGCCGTCAATCCCGACGACCTCACGCTGCTGTACTACCCGTTCAAGGCGATGTCGGTCTCGGTCGAGCCCAAGCCAGGCCCGTTCGGTTGGTACAAATGTATCGTATCGGTGCTTCCCCACGTGCAGTTCCAGGGCATGGACGTGGAGCTGCGTCTCGAGGCGGCACTGGGCGGTGCCTAGGACGTCACCACGGTATTCATAACGCGAAAGGAGCACCACGATGCCTACGTTCCAAAAACAGCTCGACATCTACCAGGGCTACAACTTCAAGAAGGACGTCCAAACGCCGGTCGGCTTCATCACGGCGCTGAAGGTCGGTGATGTGACCCTCAAGGCCGATCAGACCTGCAAGGACCCCATGGCCCCCGAGACCGACCTGACGGTGGTCGCGGTGCTGAGCGGGTCGATGTGGGAGCTGGGCGTGACCGATGCGAACTACTTCACGGGGCAGATCTCGGTCTACAACAAGCAGCAAGTGCAGATGTTGACCTACAAGGATCTGACCAAGGTCGACGTCGAGTACCAGTTCACGGTGTATGAGTACGATCCGCTCGAGAAGAAGTACTTCAAGTGCTTGCTGCCCACCGACGACGCCACCCTCAAGGGCATCCTCGAGAAGAATGGCAGCGATCTCAACATCTCGGTCGCCGATGACGCCTCCCCCGAGGTGCAGTCCCCCGAGAACTACGCGTGGCAGATCGGTATCAAGCCGCAGCCCGAGGCTCAGACCATCACGGTGGCGACCTCGTTCTCGGACAAAGTCGTCAAGGCCTGGGGCCTTACGGTCACGAAGTAGCTCGGAGAGCCGTTCTTCGGAGCGGCAATCGATGCGATGAGCGACAAACTGGCACTCCCGGAATGGAAGATGGGGCAGGTCTTGCTGCCCGGGCAGTTCGTCGCGTTGCAGCAGACTCTGCTGACCCACGTCCATCGACGCAACGAGCTGCAGGGGCTTCCCGCCCACGGGCTCGCCCGCCTGCGCTGGGACCAGCAGCTGCTGGAGACGGGCTCCGTCGCGATTCCGGAGCTGACCTGGGTGCTGCCCTCGGGCCAGCTCATCGACGCGCCCGGCAATGCGGTGGTGAGCACGCTGGAGCTCGCCGATGCGTCCGAGGGGCGCGGACCGAGTCTCGTTGTTCCTGCACGTGCGCAACCGGACCCTCGACAGCGTGGATCATGTCCTGTACGGCGACGACGAGCCCGAGGTGAAGCGGGTGCTGTACCTGGTCGAGAGTTCCCTCGAGGACAAGCACGACGACGCCAGTCACTCGCTCAAGCTCGCGGAGCTCGAGCGCGGTGATGATGGGGCGTGGAGAGTCGGCCCCTACTCACCGCCTCTGCTGTCGACCGGGCCTCGGGTCTCGCCGTTTCTGCGCGACGAGCTGGTCGCACACGAGCGAGTAATTCGCCGCCTCGCCAAGGAGCTGGAGGTGCGGCGCAGCGATGCGTTTCGCGGGTCCAGTCAGCTGTCGGCGCTGCCGCAGGCGCAGGGGGCTGCGTATCGCGTGCTGGCACTGCTCGCCGATCTGGGCGTGGGCGAAGGGGGCATGGAGAGCCGACAAGAGGTCTGGCATCACCCCTATCGGCTGTTCTCGGTCCTGCGCGATTTCTTCGTCGAGCTGTCGGTGTTGCAGGGGATTGCCCTCGACCCGTGGCCGATTCGCTACCAGCACCTCGATCTGTCCACCTCGTTCGCCGCCTTGCGGGAGCACATCGCGAGCTACGAGAGCCGGAGCCGGTTGTTGGCGCCGCGTCTGTCGTTCGAGCGCAAGGGACACCTGTACGTGGCCCGGGTGTTTCCCGAGGAGCTGTGTCGCGCCACGCGGGTGTATCTGGTCGTGAGGCCGGGCTCGACCAACCTAGAGGACATTCGGCTCGCGAGTCCTCAGCGCATCGAAGAAGTGGTCAAGCGCTCGCTGACGGGAGTGCGGATCTCGGCAATGGAGTCGGGCGGACTCTCGTACAGCTACGGCTACGGCCGTGACGTGGCGTTCTACGAGTTGCTGCTGACGGGAGGCGAGTCGGGCAACGGGGGCAGTGAGTGGGGCAGCGCCGTCGCCGAGCGGGGGCTGTGCTTCCAGGCTCGTGCCGGGCTCGAAGACATCGATGCGGCCTTGGTGTGGGGGGCTTGAGCCGGTGGGAACGCTGCGCTCATCGTTTCTGTCTCGCCTGGTCGGGGTGGCCAGCACGGACCTGAGCGCGCAGGTCGCAACGAACCTCGGTCACGTGCTCAACACCCGCAAGGGCTGCGGCAGCGTCATTCCCGAGCTGGGGCTGGGCGACTACGAGGGAGCCGCCACCACCCATGATGCGGTCTTGGTGCTCGTGCGCGAGCTCAGGGCACTGGTCGTGCGCTACGAGCCACGGCTGCGCGACCCCGAGGTCACCCTGCGCGGTCGCTACGGCTATCGCATGGTCCGCTTCTCGCTGCAGGGCACGGTCGAGGGGGTGGTTGGAAAGTTCCACATCGACATCGACACCAGCACTCGGCATGTCGACGTGTGGCCGGAGGACGGGTGACGGGTGACCGTGGTGAACGGACCGTTGACCTTCGAGGACCGGCTGGCGGTGAGCGTGAGCCTGACCATCGCGGGTACCTCCCATGACTTTACCGGAGGCGGGGTTCCGTATGTGGACCTGCAGCTGCGCGGGTATGGCTTCTCGGGCACGATCGAGCTGCTGGTCCAGGACGACACCGATGCCGGAGGCGGCTTCACCGACGAACTACTCGATCCGTTCCTCGGTGCCGACCTCGTGAAGGTCGCGGTGGAGGTGGCTGCGGTGCACCACGAGGCCGAGACCTCCGCGTCGCTGTCGCCGGTCCGCGTGGAGGGCCTGGTCACGCACAAGACGGTGGAGGAGGAGCTGCTGCGCCGCTCTGCCGATCAGCCCATCCTGGTGCGCCGCTATCGGCTGGAGTTCGCCGACCCGGCCCGCGTGCTGTGGGCGCAGCACTTCCCGTGTCAGCTGTACACCGACCAGACGCCGCAGAAGATCATCGACGAGCACACTGGCGAGTACATCACCTTCACCTACGACTGGAGCGTGCTGTCCGAGAGTCAGCCGCAGTGGTTCATCCACTTGCCGCCCGAGCGCAAAGCCAGCTTCTACGACTTCGTGGTGTGGATGACCGATGAGCGCGATGGCGTGCTGGCCTATGACTACGAGCAGCAGCAATACTCCCTGACCGCGCTCAAGGACACGACCGCGGAGGCACAGGCGCTGTTCGGGGACGATGTGCACACCGCGGAGATCGTGGTGCCCCCGGCACCTCGGCACGTGGTCGTCGTGGCCGACTCGTACGGTGACGGGCCCCGCAGCGAGACCATCGAGCAGGACCAGGCGGTCGATGGGGTTCGGCACGACCGACCCATGCGCAGCGTGATCTCGCAGGAGGTCGACGATGCGGTCACGCTGCAGCGCACGCGACTGCGCCTGCCCAAGTACGAAGCGTCCCTGAACTTTGGGCGATTGCCCACCGTCGATGTGGTGCCGGGCTCTGAGCTGAAGCTCGAGGCCGCCAATCGCTGGAGCACGGCCAGCGCGCTCATCACCCCAACCTGGCGGGTCCGCGAGCTACAGCTGCGAGCCACGGCCCTCACCCACGCGGGCGACCACGAACATCAGCTGGCCTCGACCGGCTACGCGGTGACGATGCGCGCCCGGCTCGAGCAGAGCGATGATGAACGCTGTGCGCTCCCCGTCTACCAGGCTCCTCACTATCCGGCCCATGTCGAGGGCAAGGTGGTCAGCGACAAGGGCGAGGAGGGCGAAAAGACGTACCAGACGTACCGCAACGAGACGACATCGCTCGACGAGTACACGGTGCGGGTTCCGCTGTACGACGACCAGAACGTCACCGCGCCGTTCGAGCCCGGCCAGGGCTCGGGCAACGTGTACGTGCCCAGCTATCGCGAGGAGCGGGTGTTGTTGGCGATGGAGCTCCAGAGCAGTCGCATCGAGCGCTTGCTCGACTGGCGCGAGGGCGCGGCGTTGTCGATGGACGTGCAGGGCGAGCAGATCTTGCTGGGCAAGTCTCCCACCAGCAACACATCGATGAACCACGTCTACGAGGACGACCAACCGGTCCTCAACCTGGCTCGTACTCACGACGACGATGGGTCGCTCATCCAGATGAGCGAAGGCCAGCTCCTGGTGGAGGTGGCCGAGCTCACCGACGGCGAGGCGGCCGCGGGCACGCTGACGTGCAAGCTGCTCAAGAGCAAGACGGGCGGGGTCACCCTCGAGGTCGTCAACGGAGACGACACCATCACCCAGACGGTGACGATGGACGGCACCACCATGAAGTTCGAGGTTGCGGGCTCCTCCGACACCAGCAGCATCACCATCGTGGAGGACAAGATCACCATCGAGACCAAGGATCTGGTCGTCACGACCCGCGACACGATCTCGTGCTCGGCCGAGGGCACCGCAACCTACGAGTCCACCAAGGACACCACCGTAAGCAGCTCGGCCAACCTCGTTCAGTCCGCGAGCTCCGACGTGACGGTCTCCGGGGCCAACGTCGAGCTCAGCGCCGACAGCGAGGCGAGCATGGCGGGCGCGACGGCCAAGGTGACGGCCAGCAACTCGCTGACGTTGTCGGGGAGCAACTCGGCCGCGCTGAGCGGGGCCACCGTCGACGTGAAGGCCGATACGACGCTGACGGCCCAGTCCTCCGCCACGGCCACGCTGGGCGGGGCCACGACCACCATCAAGGGGTCGCTCATCACCGCGGGGTGACGACCGACGGAGCCGATCATGGACGCCGAGATCCAACGAGAGTTCTTCACCGAGCTGCAAGCGCTCGACGCGATGTTGGTCGAGCGTCAGCGAGGCCCTGCGTTCGTGCAGCGCGAGGACCCCGATGTTCGGCGGCTGATGGAGTCGCTGGCGTTGTTCTCGGCCCGCACCCGGCACGCGGCCAGTGACGTGCTGCGCGAGTCGGTGCAGCGCCTGGTGCACGGGCACCTCGATGAGTTCCTCGCGCCGCAGCCCACCCGGGGCATGGTGCGGGCAGTCCCGAGTCCCCGACTCATCGATCCGGTGACCCTGCCCGCGGGCACTCGGCTCCGCGTCGAGACGCTGGACGACGACGTGGGGATGTTCACCACCACCCGCGATCTCGTGATTCGGCCTCTCCAGCTCGACTGGGCGGAGCGCCAGCTGCGGGGGCGCCGGGGCTATCGGATCCTGCTTCGGGTGCGGACCCAGGGCGCACCGCAGGACGTGAGCGAGCCGTTGTCCCTGCACCTGAGTCATCTCGAAGACTACCCGGCGTCGCAGCTGCTGCTGTCTCGCCTGCGGCAGCACCTTCAGTCGATCTCCGTCTTCTACGACGAAGTCCCCACGCCCGACCAAGTCGGACCACCGTGTCGGCACCGGCTCGGAGGCGCAGCCGACGGCCCCTCGGACGGCGAGGCCGTGCTGACCGCCGAGCGCACCATCGCGGGGATTCGCGAGTTCTTCCACCACCCCGCTCGCGAGCTGTTCCTCCACATCTGGCTGTCACGGCCGGTCAGGCCCTGGCGGCAAGCCTGGCTGTGCCTCGACCTCGACGACGGATGGCCCGAGGATCAGATCATCAACGAGACGATGTTCCGGCTGTTCGTGGTGCCGGTCGAGAACCTGTTCACCGAGTCGGCGGAGCCCATCAAGGCCGACGGTACGCAGTCCTCGTTTCCGATTACGTCTTGGCAGCCCGAGCTCCGGGCCCAGTACCACTCGGTGGTGGAGGTGACTCAGCAGCTGCCATCGGGGGCCGACGTGATCTTGCCTGCGTTTCTCGCCAGCGGTCGCGAGAGCTACGACGTGGAGCTGTCTGGCGAGGCCGACAGTCCCCAACTCCAGCTGCGCCTGCCCGATGCGTTCACCCGCCCGCGGGTGGTGTCGGTGTTGACCCGCTGGTATCAGCCCTGGTTCGACGGTGTGGCGGTTGGCAAGCTGCGCGCCACCCTTCAGACCAGGCGCGTGGAGGGGGTCGGGCTCCAGGTGCAGTCCGATCTACGGCCCCACGAACTGAGCCCGCTGCTCCACGACGCGAGCGAGATGCTGCAGGTGATGTCGAGGCGGGCCAAGCGGATCCTCAGCCATCGAGACATCGTGAAGCTGATGTCGATCCTGGGCGCGCACGAGCGCGGACACCATGGAGACGTGGCGGGCGACATCCTACGCATCGAGACACGGGAAGAACCCGCCGATCCACGGCGCGGCGGCGGCGTCGCCTACGTCTATCGCGTGATCCTGGCGGACGTCGATGAGGACCGACGGGGCCTGCAACGAGACTATGTCCAGCGGGTGGGCGAGTTGCTCGCGGCGTGGAGCAGCAATCCGGTTCGGATCGAGCTGCACCGCCGTACGGCCCGTGAGCGCGCGCTGGGGCAAGGAGCCGAGACATGAGTACCCGACGCGATTCGTGGCGATCGATCCTCGACACCCGCAACGATGTCGACCGCATGGTGGCGGCGGCGGTGGGCGACTACCCCAACCAGATTCCGGTCCGGCCCTCGGGAGCGGGTGGCGGTCGGCTCCATGGCTCGGCGATGGGGCCCGAACCCGAGTCTGTGCCGTTTCAAGAGCCGACCTGGCAAGCCACGCTGGGCGACACGACCCAAGTGACGCCAAGCCCGACGGCGAAGGACGGCGCAGCCGATGGCGCCGCGGCACGCGAGATCAACGAGCAAGAACTGCAGGTGCTCAGAGACCTGCAGGTGGGCGTGAGCAAGCGACTCGATGGGCTCTCGGCTGCGCTGGCCCAGGAGCTGGGCCGTGACGATGCCATGAAGAG
>JAHZJA010001448.1 GCA_022601155.1 Deltaproteobacteria bacterium
GGCCACCAAGAAGAAGGCCACCAAGAAGAAGGCCACCAAGAAGAAGGCCGCCAAGAAGAAGGCCACCAAGAAGAAGGCCACCAAGAAGAAGGCCGCCAAGCGCAAGACCAAGAAGTAGCGCTCACGCGCTTTCCTTCACGGAAATGCAAGCTGCGCCGTCGCGACCCCCTTGGTCACGGCGGCGTTGCCGCGTCTGGGGTCCGAGCCGATGCGGCTCGCTACTCGTTCAGCGCATCGGACAGCTGGGCCAGGTTGTTTCGCGCGCGCGGCCCCGCGAACACCGTGACGGTGTTCGGCTCGACATCGAGATGATCGAGCAGGTCGTCGACATGGCCGCCGTGGATTGCCTGCCGAGGTCCGGAGCCGTCGACACGCAGCCACGCACCCGATGCCGCGAGCCCATCGCCGCCTTCGGTGCGAACGGCTCGACCCCCGGCAAAGGCCGGAAACATCACCGCACAGCCGATCTGCCGCGCGAACAAGATCGCGTCAGGAGCCTCCCACAACCCCTGTGGCTCCCAGATGACGTCGATGCCCGCGGCCTTGCGCGCCTCGACGAACGCTCGAATTCTCGTTCGTCCCAGTGAGCCGGGCGTGAGGCTCGGAGGCGTGCGCACGGCGAGCGTCGACGAACCCAACGCTTCGAGACAAAGCCGAGTGACGTCCCACGCTTGTCGCGTTTGCGGGTTGTCTTGCAGATCTCCGAACCCGTGCGGCTCTCCGCTGAGCGTACGAGTGGTTCGCTGCTGCATCCGTTCGTCGGGACCATGACTGAGCAGGTGCCAGGCGTAGGGCACCAGCTTCGCCTTGGGGAACGAACGCCGCAGCTGCTCACCCCAACGTTTGGTCGCAGCGGCGCGCGGGGGATCGAGCAAGGTGCGCTCGAGCAGCACCACCTCGACCCGAGAATCGGGAGGGCGACGCGCACGGGCATTGTGCTGCGACAGCAGCAGGCCGAGGGTGCAGGGCATCGAAGGCGGGACCGTAGGCCCAGCCCCCCGCATTGGCAAGCGACCCCAAAGATCGTCGAAATCGTTGCTTGCAGATCAACTACCGAGGTAGTACTAACTCGGTAGTCATGGCATCCGAACACCTGGGCAAGCTCCAGCTCGCCATCATGCGCGTGCTTTGGACAGACGGTGAAGCCACCGTCGCCGAAGTCCACCGGTCCCTCGAACCGTCGCACGGTCTCGCGCCCACCACCATCGCCACCATGCTCAAGAAGATGGAGGCCAAGGGGGTCGTGGTCCATCGCAGCGAGGGGCGACGGTTCATCTATCGCGCCACGATCAGCGAAGACGTGGTGATGCGCTCGATGGTCGCCGACCTCAAGGAGCGCTTGTTCGGAGGAAGTGCCGCCGCGCTGGTGAGCCATCTGCTCCAGGCCCATGAGGTCGACGAAGACGAGTTGGCCGCACTGCGTTCACAGATCGAACAGGTTCAAGGCGAGCCCGACTCCGGAGAGGTGCAATGAACACCGCGTTGGCATGGGTAGTGACGTACTTGCTGCACAGCACCATCTTGGTGCTGGCCGCCTGGTTGCTCGAACGACGCTGGCGCGATCGTCCGGAGCGAATGTCTGCCGTGTGGAAGACGGCGCTGGTCGGCGGAGTGTTTACCGCTTCGCTGCAGCTGGCGCTGGCGATCAACCCCGTTGGCGGACAATGGGATCTGGCTTCCCGGGACTCGGTGCCCTCCGACCCGGGTCTCGCGGCGGGCGCGGTTGCTGTGGCTAGTGCCGCGCCCGCCGTCGAGCCTTCACCGGTTCAGATGGTGGGCGAGCCCGTCATCGTGGCGCTCGCACCCGCGGCCCCCGAGACGTTCCCGCGCTCGGTCGTGCTGGCGGTCGGTGAGCCCGACGCGGAGCCATCGGCTGCGGTGGCGCCCGTCCACGACGATCACGACGACACCGCGTGGGGCACTCCCACGCCCTCGACCCAGCCCCCTGCGGTCGACACGGCCAGCTTGTTGTCGGCCGCGACCCCGTGGATCGTCGGCTTCATCTCGCTCGGCGCCGTGCTGGGGCTGTTCTCCGTCATCGCCGCGTTCGTGGCCCTGCGACGCGCGCTGTCGGGTCGCAGCCCTGTACGCGAGGGCATGCTGCCCACGCTGCTCGAGGGCCTGAAGATCCGCGCTGGAATCGGCCGCGCCGTCCCGCTGACCCTGGCCCCGCAGCTGCGGGTGCCGATGGCGGTCGGCGTGGTCAAGCCGGAGATCGTCGTGCCCTGGCAAGCTGCCGCCGCGCTCTCGGTCGAGCACCAAGAGAGCCTGTTGGCGCACGAGCTGGCTCATGTGTTGCGCCGCGATCCCACCTGGCGGCTGATCGCGCTGCTGATGGAGCGGGTGCTGTTCTTTCAGCCGCTCAATCGCGTCGCGTCGCGTCACCTGGCGCAGTCGGCCGAGTACCTGTGTGACGACTGGGCCGCGCAGCACACCCGTCAGCCGCTGGCCCTCGCCAGCTGCCTGACCGAGATCGCAGGCTGGGTCTCGCAGCCCATGCCCGCCGCCGCCATGATGGCCGGGCCACGCTCGATCCTCGGCCGACGTGTCCATCGCTTGCTTGCTCCCGCGTCGGCCCGCACCGCGCCTCGCTGGCTCCCGCTGGCGCTGGGGATCCCGGTGCTCGGGGTGATGCTGCTGGCGCCGGGTGTGTCGGCGCGCGCTGGCGACGACGGCCCGCAGGTCGTCATCGTCGACGAGGACGGGCGACGGCGAGCCTACGCCACGGGTGACGACGGAGTGATCGTGCTGTCCCAGCAAGATGGCCAGCTGCGGATCCAACACGGCGACGACGGCTCCGGTACACCGCTGACCCGTCGACAGGCACGAGAGCTGTCCCGTGAGGCAGATCGGGCGCGCCGTGGAGAGCGTCGCAGGTCTCGCGATGCCCAGCGCGAGGCGGACAAGGAGCTTCGCAAGGCTCGCAAGGCCCTCCAAAAGCAGATGCGTCAGGCCCGTCGCAAGGGCGAGCCCGGTCCCTCGCGCGCCGAGGCCAAGGCACTACTTCGTGGTCACCAACACCGCACCCACACCCAGATGATGTCCAACGACGACCACCTCGAGGTGCACCTGACGGTGCCCGGCGAGGTCGAGGTCCACGGCAGCGTCGCCCTCGACCCCGAGGTCCTCGAGGCAGTCCAGGCCTTTGGTCAGATCGAAGGTGCGCAGATGCTGGAGGCGCTCGGAGAGCTCGAAGGTCTCGAAGAAATCGAGGAGCTGGAGCCGGTGCTCGAGCTGTTCGAGATGATCGAGGACGGCGAGATCGATGTGGTGATCGACGGTGACGGGGGCGAGGAGCTCCACGTGCGGCTCCGGCCTGGCAACGACGACCGCCGGAATCGGTCGCGCTCGCGCAACCGCCGTCGCTCCAAGATGGACGCCAAGCAAAAGGCCAAGCACAAGGCCGAAGCCCGCGCCTGGCTTCGTACTCGCGATGGCGACCACGAGCTCCGCATTCGACGTCACGAGCAAGTGGTCGAAGCTCAGGCCCACGCCCGCGAGCAGGCCCATCGCCGCCAGCAGCACGCTCAACGCGACATCGAGCGGGCCCGAGAAGATGCACAGCGGCAGGCCGAGCGTCGCCTCGAGCGTCTGCAACGCGACATCGAATCACGAGCACGCCGCGGCGAGGCCCAGGATCGAGAGGCCATTGATCGGCAAAGGGCGCAGATTCGTGAGCTGCGGGAGCACGCCCGCCAGCAGCAGCGGAAGTCCGAGCGCCGCTCCCGAGAGGCGACGCCGCTGCCCCGGCGCACTCCAGCACCCAGGCCCACATCCCCCGCGGCCTTGCCCCACGTGCGGATGAGCCCTCCGGCTCCACCCGCTCCACCTGCTCTCGTTCGCCCGGCCCCCGCGGCGCCGCGCAGCCCCAAGACGGTGCGCCGATCCCCTTCTCCGGTGCCACCGAAACCGACGGTGCTCGCGGTGCCGCGAAGCGGCCGATCGCCCGCCCCTCCATCGCCCGAGTCCACCCCCGTGGTGTGGCTGTCGGCTCCTGAACCGCCGACGCGCTGCCCCTCCTGATCCTTCCGAGGAGATCATCCAATGCGTACCCCTGTGTCCATCGTGCTGTGCACGATGCTGGCTCTCGTCGTGCCGTCGACCGTGATGGCCGCTGCTTCCTCCGCCGCCCCGCAGCCCCCCAGCTCGCCCCGGGTCGTGGTCGCGCCACCGGCTCCCCCCGCCGTCTCGCGGATCGCCGTCGCCCCCGTTCCTCCGCCCAGCCCCCCGGGCGGTGCAGTGGCTCCCCCGGCCCCCCCAAGGGTCGCCGTGGCCCCAGTGCCTCCGCCACGGGTTGCCGTCGCCCCGGTTCCCCCGCCCGCAGCCCTGCGTGTCGCAGCGGTACCCGTCGCTCCAATCCCGCCCGCAGCCCCGGTCGCGATGGGGCACGGGGTGACGCCTCCCGCTCCGCCTGTCGTCCCGGTCGCCATCCATGGTCATGGCCAGGGGCGTGGCCACCGGGTCTCCGGATGGACGATGCACTCGTCGAGCACGGGAGGCCCGCCTCGACTGGGCACCCAGGTCTCCACCATGACCCCGGAGCTGCGCGAGTTCTTCGGCGCGCCCGATGACTCCGGCATCCTGATCCAGCGGGTCGAGGCCGACAGCGCCGCCGAGGCGGCCGGCGTGAAGGTGGGCGACGTCCTCATCGAGGTCGACGGCGACGCGGTGCGCGACGTGGGCAGCGTGGGGCGTGCACTGTCCGATCGCAGCAAGGATGACGCGGTCGAGGTGGTCGTGATCCGCAAGCGCAAGCGCAAGAACCTCGAGGCAACCCTCACCGAGGGCGGCGGCGGAGCCCACTTCGAGTTCGAGCTTCCGCCCGAGGCTCGAGAGGCGATGACGCCAGAGGTTCGGGCCCAGGTCGAGCAGCAGCTCGAGCAGGCCATGCGCCAGATCGAACAAGCCCAGCAGCGTCTGGACGAGCTCGAGCCCCGCGCCAAGTCCAAGAGCAAGGCCAAGAGCAAGTCCAAGTCCAAGAACAAGGCCAAGTCCAAGAGCAAGGCCAAATCCAAGAACAAGGCCAAGCCCAAGAACAAGGCCAAGCCCAAGAACAAGGCCAAGCCCAAGGACTGAGTCCCGACGGTGCTGCGAACGACGGCTGGCCGAGCGAACCGCTCAGCCGGCCTTCTTCTTTGCCCGACGCGCCTTGGCGGCCGCGCGCTCTTCGAGCTGCTCGCGGATGTCTGCCTCCAGCTGGCCCGTGCACTCGGGCTTGTAGCCCCAGTACGAAGCCTGGATCACCCCGCGGTGATCGACGATGAAGGTAAACGGGAAGTTGGGGCTCCCGTAGCTCCCGGCGTAGTCCTCGCCCGCAATGGCGAGCTTGGCGGCCAGCTTGCGCTTGTCGGCGAACTCCAACACGCCCTTGGGGTCTTCGTCGGTCGCAATCGCCAGCAGCGTCATGCCGTGCTTGCGATAACGGCGATACAGACGATCGAACTCGGGCAGCTCCTTGAGGCATGGCTTGCACCACGTGCCCCAGAAGTTCACGACCAGCACCCGTCCTCGGTACGTCCCGGTCTTGATCGGCTTGCCACCACGAGCCGAGGGCAGCGAGAACGACTTGAGGGACTTGCCCACGCCCGGGTCCTTGCCGCACTTGTCGTTGGTTCCGGCGTGGATCGGCGACGGCAGCTTCAGGTCGGCCACGGGCTCGGCCGAGGTCGACGGCGCCGGGTCTTGGGCACTCGGCTCCGCTGTCGCGCTCGGCTCGTCGGTGGTGGGCGGTGGCGCATCACCACCGGGCTCGGACGTCGTCATCGACTCCGGACTCGCATCGGCAACGGCGGTGCGCTCGGCATCGGCCGCCGCCCCTCGCGTGGGCGTGCCATCGCCGGGGTCGCTGGCCTCGGGCACACCCGCCCCAGCTTCGGGCTCAGCCTGCGCGGCCACGGGCTCGGGCGGCTGCGTGGGGCCCTCGGTGTTGCAAGCCAGCAGCACAACCAACGGCAGCAGTCCCGTGCGTCGCATGCACGAAACCTAGCACTACTGCGACGGATCTTCGCACGCCGCAACGCCGCCCCCGCAACATCGCGACGGGCTCGACGTATCCCCGATACGGCCTCGTGCCGCACGGGTTGCGCGACGCTTGGCCGACCCAGGGCTCGCCCCACGACGACCCGCCACGGTCGTACCAGGCGGTCGTCCTCCACGCCGACCCCAGCGGTCGCAGCTCGACTCCCGGCCGGGGTCTGCTCAAACGCTGCCGGGCAGCTCGTCGAGCGCCGAGCACAAACGCGACCACGCCTCGCGCAAGATCGTCTCGCCCACGCGATAGGGGAACAACCACCGCACGGTCCGACCGCTACACACCGTCGCCAGCATGTTCTTGCCCTTGAGGATTCCCCCCAGCGGCGCCGCGGGCGTCTGCCCTTCCCCTTCGATCTCGATGCCGATCATGGAGCCGAGCCCACGGACGTCCTTGACGCGAGCATGAGGGTTTTGGGCGGCGATCCCCCGCAGTGTCTCCAGCTGAGCTCCGGCCGAGGTCATGAGGTCTTCCTCGTCCATGATCCGCAGCGTGGCCACGGCCGCCGCGGAGGCGACCGGGTTGCCCCCGAAGGTCGACCCGTGGCTTCCGGGAGTCATGTGGTCGGCGAGCGACTTGCGAGCGACACAGGCCCCGATGGGAAAGCCGCCGCCCAGGGCTTTGGCGTACCAGAGGATGTCGGGTGCCACTGCCGGATCATCTCCCATGATCCGCGACCAGGCCGTGAAGTGACCGGTACGGCCTGCACCACACTGGATCTCGTCGGCGCCGAGCAGTGCGCCGTGCCGATTGCACAGCTGGCGCAGGCCCTCGAGGAACGAGCGCTCGGCGGGATAGATCCCGGCCTCCCCCTGGATGGGCTCGAGGAACACCGCGGCGACCCGACCCTCGTAGCGCGACAGCACAGCCTCTACCGAGTCGAGATCGCCGTACGTTGCCCGGGCCACGTTGATCCGTGCGAAGCGGTCTTCAGGCTCCTCCAGGCAGCTGACGTAGGGCTCGCGATACTTCGGGTTGGCCGTCAGTGCGATCGAGCCCAGCGTGCGCCCGTGGAAGGCTCGCTCGAACCCGATGATCACGTCGCGCCCCGTGGCCCGCAGCGCCAGCTTGATCGCCGCCTCGTTGACCTCGGTCCCCGTGTTGCCCAGGAACACGCGACCATCGGGGATCGGCGTGCGCTCGACCAACTCGCGGGCCAAGGCCTGCTGAGGCTCGGTCCACAGCGTGCCTGCGGCCGCCGTCAGACGCATCATCTGTTGATGAACGGCGTCGGCCAGGCCCGGGTGGGCGTGTCCCAGCGGAAGACAGCCGATGCCACACATCGCATCGAGGATCACGTTGCCTTCGGCGTCGGTGATGTAGACCGAGCCACGGCCGCCATCGTCGGGCGGCACGGCGGCCTCGAGCATCATGTTCCGTGGCGTGTAGGTCGGCCAGCGGGGGTCCTGCATGAGCAGAACGCTACCACCGCACGACGAGGCCGGGGCCCTGGAGCCGAACCTGTGCGCGCTCGCCCGGCTGTGGCTCGTTGTTGCGCCGACCAAACGCGAACGCACCAATCAGCGCAGTACCGACAGCCAATCCGACGGTCACCCCCACCATCGTGTTGGCGATGGGCTTGTAGCGGAGGAAGTTCTCCCGGTGGTTGGCCGGATATGGATATTCCGGCTCCTCGTCGCAGATGGGCTCGCACTTCTCGATGCGAAACCGGCGGTGCTCGTACAAGGTGGCCCCACCCAGGACGGCCAGCGCGATTCCGGACAGCCCCGTCAGGCCGGTCCCCACCCAAAACGAGGTGCGCAGTCGACGTTGACGACGGTCCCGCTCGAATCGTTCCAGCTCCGCGTCGCGGCCGCTGCCCTCGGTGATCACCGGCTCCGTTTCGAACGGCGCGACGTACAGGGTGTAGGGCTCCCCCGCGGAGATGGTCACCACCCAGCGTCGGCGCTGCTCGGGCTCGCGGCCAAACAGCTCGACATCGACCGAGCCCGGCAGTAGCAGCAGCGGAAAGTCCACCCGCGGCACGGGACGCCCGGCAACCCGGATCTCTCGCAGGTCGACGCCTTCGTCGAGCTCCAGGCGTAGCTCGCCGACCAACCGCCGCTGCTCGTCCATGGCCCGCTGCGCTTGCTCGCGACGGTCGGCACAGTCGAGCATCAGCTGGTCGGCCGAGGTGCAGTCGGGCAATTCCAGATAGCGCTCGAGCGCATGCACGGCCTCGACCGGATTGCGGGCCAGCTCGTGCGAATAGGCGATGTTGTAGAGAGCCCCGGCATTGGGCACCGCCGCGTACGACTGCTCGTACTCCTCGACGGCCTCGGCGTAGCGACCCTGGTCGAACAACAGATCGCCTGCGAGGTAGTGCCGCGTGGCTTTTTGAACCCTCGCCTCCCGCTGGCGGGCCGCCATGTCCTGCGGAGTGCGCACCGCGTCGCCACCCGGATCGTCGGGCTCGGCCTGGTCATCCGCTGGCTCGTCGCCCGCCTTGGTCTCGTCGCCCGCCTCGTCATCCGCAGGCGGCGAAGCAACCTCGGTCGGCGACGCGTCCTTCACCGCCTCCGCTACGTCGCTGGCCGCGGCCGTCGGACCCGTCTGGGCGAGAGCCGGCATCGGCCAGCCCACGGCAATACCCAGCACGGTGGCAGCCACACGGTGCACTGCGGGCGAAGATGGGGTGGTCATGAGCCGTGGGACTCGGCGGACAGCAGGACTCGCTCAGGAGCCTCCGCCAGCCTTACCGTCCTTGCTCTCGTCGAAGAACTTGTTGAAGTCCGGCATCGGAGCCCGACCACGCTTGTCGTCGGCGGCTTTGGTGTCGTCGACGGGCGGGGTCGGCTCGGGCGGCGCCTCGGCGTCGCTCTTGCCCTTGGGTTTGCCTTTGGGCTTGCCCCGGGACTTGCCCCCCGGTGCCGTGAGCCACGGTCCCGATCGCTGGCCCCGAGCCTTGACGGGCGCGGAGTCTTCGGCGGTCGCGGGCAGAGCATCGAGGTGCTCGGTGAAGTTGTGAGCCGCCAGCGGGGCAGGGTGCAAGATCTTGGTCTTGTATCCCTCGTGGACGAGCTTGACCTCGACCTCGTCGTCGCCGCGCGGCACCTCGATGGTCACAGGCGAAGGCTGCCGTTGCGCGATGTCGTTGATGTAGACGGTCGTTCCGGCCGGGTCGATGTCGAAGTGCCATCGGATCGTGGCCGACAGTTCCGGGGCGGGAGCGGGCTTGGCCTGCCGCTCCATCGACAGCACGGGCTCGGACTTGCGTGGATCTTCGATCGCCGTGGCTTCGGTGCCCCAGCCGAGCACGCGGATGACGAGCATCGCTCCCACCGCAGCACCCAGCAGCGGCAGCACCAGCCACAGCGTCCAGTGCCGGGCGGGCGCAGCGGCAAGACTCGAGGTGAGGGTCTGCGTCTGCGTGGTCGGTCCCGCGGCCGCCAGCGCCATCGAGCCCGAAGGCCGAGCGGGCTCGATACCCGAATTCTCCGAGGAGCGTGATGGCGCCAGCTTGGTCGCGTCGTCGGACGCGATCGGATCGTTGGCCGCGTGTTCGCGGGGCCGAGAGCCCGAGGTCGCGGCGCGGCGCACCGCAGCGTGGATGTAGCCCACGCGCGCCGAGAACAGCTGGTCCATCACCTTGGCCAGATCGCCGCGAGGATCGATCGACTCGTCCAAGCCACGGAGCAAGCCCCGCACATCCCGGAGCATGTCGTGGGCCGACGCGAACCGCTCGTCGGGATCGCGGGCGAGCGCCTTGGCCATGAACGCGGCAATGGGCTCGGGGATGTCCGATCGCACCTCACGGATGTCCGACAGCACGCAGGCATGCACCCGCGCGAGCGTCTCCGACTCGGTCTCGGCGACAAACAGCCGATCGTTGGTCAGCAGCTCCCAGATCACCGAACCCAGCGCGAACAGGTCGGTCCGATGATCGATGGACTCGCCCCCCGCCTGCTCGGGAGACATATAGGCCAGCTTGCCGCGGAGCTGCCCCGTGCGGGTGCTGCTGCGGCGGCCGGTCGCTTTGGCGATGCCGAAATCCACCACCTTGACCCGGCCGTCCATTCCCACCAGCAAGTTGTGGGGCGACACGTCGCGGTGCACCAGGTGCATCGGACGACCCTCGGCATCGGTCAGGTCGTGCGCCGCGGCCAAGCCTTCGCAGGCGTCGGCCGCGATCTGCAGCACGGCAGAGATCGGGAGGTGCTCGTCTTGCTTGCGGAGCTGTCGCAACAGCGACGCGAGGGTCTCGCCCTCGACGTACTCCATCACCATGTAGAAGACGCCGTCGTCGTCGCCGAGGTCGTGGATCTCCACGACGTGCGGATGACAGATGCGGGCGGCGATCCGAGCCTCGTCGAGGAACATCTCGACGAACTCCGGCTCGGCCCCAAGGTGTGGGTGAATGACCTTCACGGCCACGAGCTTTTCGAAGCCCGCGCGACCGGTGGCACGACCGAGGAACACGGCCGCCATACCCCCGTGACCCAACCGATGAATTAGGTCGTAGCGGCCCACGGTCTTGCCGACCGCGAGCGCCTCCATCACCGAGCCCGTACTGGCCCTCGTGGTGGACTCGCGGTCAATGACCTTGGTTTCGGTCTCGGCTTCCATCGGCGGTAGACGGAGCAACTTTCGGCGCCAGACCCCTGGCAGCCGGACGGACACGCCCAAGATACGCGAAACCGTCGCCACGATCACCGTGCTCGACGGGTTGATGACCATGCCGGGTACCGGTGAATCGGTCTCGAAATCCTGGACGAAGGTGGTCGTCGCCACCACGCGTTCCCACCATGCAGTGTGGTGGCTCGGTGGCTTCGTAGGGTTTGAGTGTCGGCGGACATTGCGTGATCGCCAGGATCGTGGGGCAATTGCAGGAGCCAATCCGGGTGTCGGCTGCGCCCGGTCCGAGCCCTTCTTGTGGTGGTTCGCCTGACAAACTGCGACCCAAAGTCGTGGGCCGGCAGCAGCTTCGTCGACACCATCGTGGGTCAAAGACAAGCGTGCCGCGGGATGCGCTGTTGCTCACATGCCCGGTCTGCAAAAAGGTGACCAGCATGGAGATCTCCTCGGAGAGATCTCGGAGATCTCCTACTTTGGTCCAAAAAATGTTTAATAGACGATAACATTCAATAGCGAAAAGGTCTTGGCGCTCACAGCCAATATCCCAGCTTTTTCACCAACGATTCTATAGCATTTGCCACACTTATCCACAGGATATAGTGGTGGCGCCTTATCCGCGACACAAGATGTTGTGGAATGGGCCTTGCGTGCGGGGGGACAGTGGTCTACGGGTAGTAGTCAGACCTGGGAGAGATCTGACGATGGCAAAGCGACAAACGCGCAGGAGCATCTCGGTCAAAGGCATCACGTACCAGCGACTCAAGAACTTCTGCGAGTCTCCGGGCATGAGTGTCAGCGGCTACCTCGAGGACATCATTGCGGCACGGCTCGACGAAGCCCATGTGCCCGTCCCGGAGCGCGTTGATCCGCGCCCCGAGCCCGCGCTCAAGGCGCCGGGCGACCCCGACCAGATCATCTCCCAGCATTTCACCTTCTAGGTCCGGCTCGGTCGACCCTCGCCTCCGGCGTCGGACGCGGTCCGGTCTCCACGACCGGGATCGCGTCGCCCACAGGGCGGAGTGCCGACCGAACATCACCGCCATTGGGGCGGCTGCGATGAGAGTAGACGGACCCGACTGGCGGGCTGCTTCGTGTAATCGGGCGGACTCCAGTCGGTTCTCGGGGCGCAAAGAGACGTCGACGACGTGTTCTCGGCTCGGCGTTGGGTGCCCGACGATGATCTGGATTGAGGGTTTTTCCCGCTCAAGCCAGTCCCGCCGCGGCGTTATCCTCGTGCGCGGTGGTCTCTTCCAATCGCAATGACGACGACGAATCCGGTGGTCTGACCCGACGACGCACCTTGCAGGGCATGGGTGCGGTCATCGGTGCGGCAACCGTCGGCTGTGGCGACGATCAATCCGGCGACGGCAATGCCGACGGCAGCAGCGGCGCGGCCACGGGCGCAACCGGGGACCCACCCGAGTCGACCGACTCCTCGGGCGGAGCCGACACGACCGGGGCAGGCAGTGGCGAGGGCACCACCGAGGAGACCAGCGCCGACTCGACCACGGGAGAGCCCGTCGACGAGTGTGGGCCCGACACCAAGGGCTTGGCCCCCGAGGAGCTGCTCGCACAGATCGACACCGTCGTGGTCGTGATGATGGAGAACCGCTCCACCGACCACTACTTCGGCTCGGCCACGTTCCGCGAGGGCTGGACGATCGAAGGCCTGACCGGACGCGAGACCAACTTGCGTGCCGACGGCACTCCGGTCCCGGTCTTTCAGATGAACAACCTGACTCCCGCCGATCCGCCGCACCAGTGGGTCGACTGCCATCTGCAGTGGAACATGGGAGAAAACAGCGGCTTCGTGATCGTGCACGAGCAAGTGCACCCACAGTCGTTCGACGAGGTGATGGGCTACCACATCCGGAGCCAGATCCCGGTGCTGTACGCCCTCGCCGACAACTACACCCTATACGACCACTGGTTCGGCTCGGCCATGGCCGGCACCTGGCCCAACCGCTTTCACCTGCACGCAGCCACCTCGGACGGCCAGCAAGAAAACCTCCCGGAGCCCGGCCTCACCACCATCTGGGACGTGCTCGACGACGCTGGCATCAGCAACGCCAACTACTACTCCGACGTGGCGTGGGTGTGGGGTGCGTTCCTCAACCCCCTGGCGAGCTACACCGACTCGATCGACGAGTTCTTCGACGCGGCCGAGACCGGCACGCTGCCCACGTTCAGCATCATCGATCCCAACTTTGGCCTGCTCCCCGGCGGCGAGGGTGGCAACGACGACCACCCCGTCCACGACATCACCCTGGGCCAGATCTTCCTCGCGAGCGTCTACCAGGCGTTGGCCAACTCGTCCCACTGGAACAACTGCCTGCTCATCATCACCTACGACGAGCACGGTGGGTTCTACGATCACGTCAGCCCGCCCACCACGTTCGACCCTCTCGAGCAGTTCCAGCAGCTTGGCCATCGTGTGCCCTCGCTGGTGGTCGGGCCCCATGTGCGGCGCGGCTGCATCGACAGCACCGTCGTCGATCACGTCTCGGTGCTCTCCACGATCACCCGTCGGTTCGGCCTGCCGCCGCTCAACGAGCGCGTCGTTCAGACCGCCGACCTGTCCGGCGCGATCAACCCGGATCTGCTGGGTGACCCGCAGCCGCCCATCCAGCTGCCCGTGCTGTCGGTGTCGGTCTCCGAGGTGCTGTCCAAGCGCGGCACGGGCCAGGACGAGCTGGCCACCATGATCGCGGCCGGCGAGGTCCCCCTGCCCGCCGATCGCCGCCACGCCAACGCCAGCCACGAGGTCGCACTGCGGATGCTCGATCGCGCGGCCAAGCTCGGCGTCGCCAAGCTGATGCCGTGAGCGCCCAGGGGCCACCCGCGGGGTGGCCCTTCGTTCTTCGTCTCCCCGTGTTCATCGATTGTGCATATGTCCATCCATCTGCGTCGTTATTGGTCGGGTCTGTCGTTCGCCGCGCTGGCGCTGTGTGCCACCCCGGCCGCCGCGGAGCCCATCTGGTCGGGTGATTTCGAGACCGGCGATCTGTCGCAGTGGATCGTGTACCCGCAGGTGGTCCCCGCTCCCGAGCGCGTGACCATCGTCGAGGACCCCGTGCGCGAGGGCCAGTACGCGTGCCGGGTGGAGATCCGACCCGAGGATCTCGGAGTGGGCGACCTCAACCGACAAGAGCTCACCTACCAGCCCGACTACGAGAACTTCGAGGGGACCGAGGCCTACTACTCCCTGAGCCTGATGATCGAGCAAGAGCTGGTCCAAGACTGGCACCTGCCCTGGTACTGGGAGGGCGATCCGTTCTTCGTGCAGGCGATGGGCCTGTCCGTGTTCGGAGCGCAGCTACAGTTCCAGACCGGTGTGCCCCAGGGTAGCTCCGTGCAGCACTGGGGCACCGCCTTCACCCCGGGGGTCTGGCACGACTTCGTGTTCCACATCTTGTGGTCACCCGATCCGGCGGTGGGCTTCGTGGAGGTCTACTACGGAGGCGAGGTGGTCGTGCCCACCCTCAACGTCGCCACGATGCACAGCTCGGGCGGAGACTCGTTCCCCAACTTCATGAAGGTGGGGATGATCCGCAGCGATCTCATCACCGAGACCGAGGTCATCTACATCGATGGCGTGCGGGCGGGGACCACCCTCGAAGACGTGCTGCCCGATGGAGGCGGAGCGACGACCGGTGGTGCGGACGAGACCGGGGGCAATGCCGAGACCGGGGCCAACACCAGCGGAGCCGTGTCCACGGGCGCCGAGGCCGACGCGGGCTCGGTCACCCCTGACACCGGAGGCGATGATCTACCGCCCGCGACCGGGACCGGCGGCGTCGCAGCCGATGGTGGCGACACCGATAGCGGCGGCTGTGGCTGCCGCAACGAAGACGCACCCGCCGGCCCACTGTCGTGGTCGTGGTTGGGGCTGTGGCTCCTCGTTCGGCGTCGACGCTGACATGAGTGTCACGGCCGGCATGTAGGCCGACGACATCGGTGTCATGGAGCACTGGCGAGATGCGGCCTGCATCACGCCGCTGCCATCGCGTTAGATTTTTTTCGGTCCTCGATGCATCCAACCATCGTGCAGAGCCGACCAACACCACGGTGGCAGTATCGTCGCGGGCTTCGGCCCTCGCGGCGACACGCGACCTCCCCCAACGACCTGGGGATGTTGGCTTGGACTTTTCTTGGGGCCGGATGGAGTGTTGAACGATGGCGTTGATTCCCCGATGGGTTGCGATGACTGGTGGCGTGATGGCGATGGCGGCAGCGTTGACCGTTGCACCCGGCACCGCTCGCGCGGGCGCCTCCGAGTGCGGCGGTGCCCACGTCGAGCGTGGGGCCGACTGCGAGATCCTGGTCTCGGCAGGGTGCCAGGCCTCGTGCGACGTCAACGGCATGCTCACCGCCTGCGCGGCCGACCTGATGGCCACGTGCCAGGCCGGCTGCAATCTCGATGTGGAGTGGACGTGCACCGATGAGTGCCAGGTGCAGTGCGAGGACCAGTGCCGAGCCGATGGCGGCCAGGTGATCTGCACCGATGGCTGCATGGGCGAGTGCCGGGGTGCATGTGACGACCGCTGTGCCGACGCCGAGGATCCCGACCAGTGCTGGGCCGCGTGCGAGGCAACCTGCTCCGGGGAGTGCGAGACCTCCTGCGCCAATGTGCCCGCCGACGCCGACTGCACCGAAGCCTGCCAAGAGTGCTGTCACGGCTCGTGCTCGGCGCGGGTCAACCTCGACTGCCAGCTCGGCTGCCAGGCCGGAGGATTCGCCGATTGCCAGCAGTCGGCCGCCCAAGCCTGCGAGGGCTCATGCGGCATCGAGGGCACCCTGTTCTGCGACGGGCAGTTCATCGTCTCCGGCTCGGAGGTCAACGGTTGCGTCGATGCACTGTCGGACCGGGGAATCTTCGTGCGCACCGAGATCGAAGTGGATCTGGACGGCGTGCTCGAAGACGGCCAGTCGTCAGCCCGAGACGCCGTGGGCTTTTGCCGCGTGAGCCCCGGAAGCGGTGCCTGGGGCACGATGGCGGTGCTGGGACTGCTGGGCTTGGTCGCCTCCCGCCGCGGCCGCCCGTAGGGCCGTCCTTGACGAGCGCCCGGGTGCGGGCCAATGCTACGCACCGCATCCGAGGCGCCATGTCGATCTCAGGCACCAAGACCAAAAAGCGCATCCTGTCCGGGGTTCAGCCCACGGGCAACCTCCATATGGGCACCTATATCGGAGCGCTGATGCAGTGGCGCGCCAACCAGGTCGACTACGAGAGCCTGTTTTGCGTGGTCGACCTCCACGCGCTGACGGTGCCCGAGGCCGTGGACCCCGAGGTCCTGCGCAGGAACAGCCGCGAGATCTCTGCGTTGTACATCGCGTGCGGGATCGATCCCGAGATCTCGAATATCTTCGTCCAGTCAGACGTACACGAGCATGCCGAGCTGAGCTGGATCTTGGGGTGTGTGACGCCGCTGGGTTGGCTGTACCGCATGACCCAGTTCAAGACCAAGTCGGACAAGCGCGACAGCGTCGGCTCGGGCTTGCTGACGTACCCGGTACTGCAGGCGGCCGACATCGTGCTGTACGAGGCCGACCAAGTGCCGGTCGGGCAGGACCAAAAGCAGCACATCGAGATCGCACGCGAGATCGCCCAGCGCTTCAATCATCTGTTCGGTGACCTGCTCACCATCCCCGAGCCGATGATCCCCAAGATGGGGGCCAAAGTGATGGGCTTGGACGACCCGTCGCGCAAGATGAGCAAGAGCATCGGCATGGAGGTCAAGGGCCACTCGATCGGGCTGCTCGACCCCCCCAAGGTCGCCCGCAAGGCGATCATGCGCGCGGTCACCGACTCGGGCAACGACATCCGCTTCGACCACGCCAGCCCCGGGGTCCTCAACCTGCTGACCCTGTACGAGGTGCTCACGGACGAGTCGCGAGAATCCATCGAGGCTCGCTTCTCGGGCAAGGGATACGGACACCTCAAGAAGGACGTGGCCGATGTCGTCATCGCGACTCTCGAGCCCATCCAGGCCCGATTCACCGAGCTGATGAACGAGCCCGGCTACCTCGACGGCATCCTCGACAAGGGGGCCGAGCGCGCCCGCAGCATTGCCGCCCCCGTGCTCACCGCGGTGAAGCAGGCCGTGGGTCTGGGCCGCTGACGGCACCACATCCATGGAGATCGTCCGACCTACGCAAGCGCCCGTAGCGTGGGCGCGTGACCTGTTCACGTTTGGCGTCACGGGGACCAACGGCAAGACCTCCACGGTGCACCTGCTCGCCAGCGTGCTGGAGGCGGCCGGCCACCCCGCGCTGTCGGTGAGCACGGTGGGCTACGCCCTGCAGGGCCAGCCGCTGTCACTGCCGACGAGCGCCCAGGGGTTCTTGGATGCGTGCGCTCGGCTGCACCAGATGGGCGGTCGCCATGCAGTGGTGGAGTGCACCAGCCAGAGCCTGGCCGAGGGCTACGCCCGACGCTGGTGCTTCGACATGGGGGTCTTCACCAACCTGTCGGCCGATCATCTGGCGACCCACGGATCGTGGGAGCACTACCTGGCCTCCAAGGCGCAGTTGTTCACCCACCTGGGGCCGGGCCGGGTTGCCGTGCTCAATGCCGCCGATCCCTACGGCCTGATGCTCGACAAGGTCATCCCGCCCGATGTGGAGCGGCGATTGTTTTGCTCGCCCACCCGGGGGCCCGCGCTGCGTGATGCGGATCTGGCCGTGGCCACCGTCGCCGTCTCCGTCGAGGGGACCCAGGTGACGCTGGCGCCCTCGACGTGGGCCGATGCCCTGGGCGGTGCGCTGTCGGTGCGCATGGTGGGCGAGGTCTTCGCCGAGAATGCGCTCGCCGCCGCCGCCGCCGGACTGGCCGCGGGCTTGCCCGGCGAAGCCATCGCGCGCGGCCTCGCCCAGTGCCCTCCCGTTGCCGGACGGTTCGAGGTGCTGGCCCGACAGCCCACCGTGGTGGTCGACTACGCCCACGAAGCCGATGCCCTCGAGCGCACCTGCAACACCGCCCGAACGCTGACCCACGGGCAGCTGTGGGTCGTGTTCGGAGCCGGCGGTGACACCTCGGGCGACAAGCGGATCCCCATGGGCGAGGCGGTGGGTCGCAGCGCAGACGTGGCGATCGTGACCAACGACAACCCCCGCACCGAGTCTCCCGAGCACATCGCCGACATGCTCACGGCCGGCCTCACCACGGGTGGCCGCGCCCGCGTGGAGCGAATCCTCGACCGCGGCGCGGCGATCGAGCGAGCGGTTCGCAGCGCACAGCCCGACGACATCGTCTTGATCGCGGGCAAGGGTCACGAAACAGGCCAGATCATCGGCGAGGAGGTCGTGCCCTTCTCCGATCGCGAGCGGGTCCTGCAGCTGACGGGGGCATCCTCCTCGTGAACGACGACGCCGTTGGTACTGCCGTCGAGGCTGCTGTAGACGCGCTGCGTGACGCCCTGAAGGCTCGCCACGGCTGGACCCACGTCGACGTGCAGGCCACCGTGCACGCCGCCTCGACCCGTGTGGAGCTGCGTGGCGAGGTCGCGGTCGACCGGCTGCGCGAGCAGGTCGCCAACGCCGTGGGCAAAGCCATCCCGGGATGGGACATCGGCATCGATGAACTCGCACCCATGCGCGGCGGCCACTGGCATGCCGCGGCGCCGCAGGTCGTGCCGCTGTTGGCGAGCTGGCCCGGTCTCGCGGGACCGCGGCGCCTGGCCACCGAGTTGCTGCCCCAGTATGGGCCGGTCCAGCACCTGGCGACCGTCGGCGATGCCAGCGTGGTGCGTGTCTGCGACGGCACCGTCGGTTGGTGGGAAGGACCTTTGGGTGAGCGGGTCGCCACGCCAGCGCTGTCGTCGCCGCAACGGCGTGACGCTTCGGTGCTGACCCGTGCCGCCGAGCCCTGGCTGGGCGTCCCCTATGTCCTGGGTGGCGTCACCGAGACCGGGATCGACTGCTCGGCTCTCGTGCAGCGGCTGGTCCGAGACCAGCTGCAGGTGGTGGTCCCCCGACACTCGAGCGATCAACTCCACCTGGGCGCCCGGCTTGGCCACGGCGAGGCACCGGGCGATCTGTGCTTCGTCTGGAGCGATCGCGAGGCGCTGTGCCATGTCGGCATCGGCACGGGGCCGACC
>JAHZJA010001449.1 GCA_022601155.1 Deltaproteobacteria bacterium
GCTTCGTACCGGATTCGGTGCCCGGTGCGAGCTTCCTGGTCCGTCACTCCGATCCTCAGAAAGCCCGGGCTCCTTGGAGCCCGGGCTTTCGCGTTGGGTACGTTCTCGTTGCCTCAGCCGTCTCGCCAACCACGCCGGGCCCAACGAGCCCGGAGACGTCGCCTGCAGGCTGCACAGCGCTCGGCCGACACGGTTGTCGAACGCGTGCCCCGAGCTTCGCTTCCGCGGATACCGATGAGATCCCACCCGACAGCAGTGGCTGCGGTCAGGTCTGGAGCCGTTGCTTGCGCTCTTCGAGGTACTCGGCCAGGTGCGGCACGATCGGTCGCTGCAGCACTGCCTCGGGTGTCTCGAAGCCCGCCCACACGACCTCGCGGTTGTCGACTGCGAACCGCGGCGTGTCGTCGTCCTCGACGTCGACCTCGACGATCGTCACCTTGTCGTGACGGTTCTCGAACTCGTGGACCCGCGCGTAGACCTCTTGGAGCCGGTCGAGGGGGACCCGCATCGAGACTTCCTCGGCGAGCTCGCGCTGCGCCGCCGCGGTGGCCGTCTCGTGCGAGCGCACGTAGCCCCCGGGGAGCGTGTAGTGGTTGCGGTACGAGTTCTTGACCAGCAGCACCTTGCCGTCGTGCCACACCGCGATGAGGGCCCCGTGCGTGTTGGGCTTGCGCACCTTCCAGTAGGCTCGAAGCATTCGATGCGCCACCTTGTAGGCGGTGCGGAATCCGAGATCGACGACTGCGCCGACCCCGGACGACTCGGTGGAATGTTGGTCGCTCATGCGCAGGCGGCTTGATGAAGCCACAGCCGCCGCGTGCCGCCAAGGGATCGACCCACAACGGCCGTCCAGATCGGCCTATCCGCCGGATCGAGCGACTCCCGAATCGCTCGCTACGCGGCTGTCGCGGGAGATCTCGGGCGACTTCGAATCGTCGGTGCTCGCGTCCCGCGCTGTCGTCGCCCGCGTGGACGATCCACCCCGCGGTCGGGGCTCCAATCCGGCGTTACGGTTTGATTTCACGCGCTCGCAGCGAACGAGGACCATCCAATGCATCCAGTGCGTCGGGTGCTCGTTCCAAGCGCAGTGAGGTGGCGCGTGTGTCGAGCCGCCCCGTGGTGTCCTCAGCACCGCCGATGTTGGCGAGTCGTCACATGTCCGGCTCCAGGATCGACGGCCCTGGCGCGTTCGAGGCGTGATACTGAACGTTCCGTGGTGATGGATCTTCAACAGGTGCGCTGCGCCGGCCGGCTCGGTATGGCGGCGTTGCTTCTCACCGCATGCCCCGGTGGCCAGCGGGGCGAAATCGACTTCACCGGCACGGGAGCGCCGACGACCGGACCGGGCGACACGTC
Organism: Deltaproteobacteria bacterium; assembly: GCA_022601155.1. Lineage (GTDB taxonomy): Bacteria > Myxococcota_A > Polyangia > Nannocystales > Nannocystaceae > Paraliomyxa. Next base: position 1,357 of record JAHZJA010001449.1, read on the forward strand.
GGGAACCACCGATCCGTCGGGCCCTGCCGACAGCACGGGCGACGTCAGCTGCAACAGCGACAGCGACTGCGCGGGCAACCCCAACGGGGAAGTCTGCGACGTCGACAACGGTGTATGCGGTGCGCCATGCGAGCCCGACGAGACCCGTCCTTGCTACTCCGGCCCCGATGGATCCGACGGCGTCGGAGCGTGCACGGCTGGCGTCAACGTCTGCAATGACGAAGGGCGCTGGGACCTGTGGTGTCAGGGCGAGGTCGTCCCCGCGGCCGAGGTCTGTGACAACCAGCTCGACGACGACTGCGATGGGACGGTCGACGACAGCGACAACGACGGGGATGGCTTCGGCCTGTGCTCCGGCGATTGTTGTGACATCGACGGGGGCACCTGCACCGACGCCCAGCTGGTCAATCCTGGCGCGTTCGAGGTGGTCGGCAACAAGCTCGACGACGACTGCGACGGCGACATCGACGAGGCTCCGCAGACGTGCGATGCGGGCCTGGCCAGCAACACCAGCGACGCCGGGGCGTATGCGATGGCGCTCGATCTGTGCCAGACGACCGAGGAGTCCCCCGCGGATCCGCTCGATCGGACCTGGGGCGTCATCGATGTCAGCCTCACGCGGGCCGACGGCACCGGCTCACCGCTGCCCGTGCAGCACGCGCTGCGGCCCGATTTCGGCAACCTCATCGATCCGGAGCACGGTGACCGCATGGTCGCCCTGTCGTCGGGCCACGCCGCCGATGCGAGCGATACCAACCCGAACTTCGCCGACTTCGAGACGGGGCAGAACCTCGGGACCAGCAGCGATGCTCCCGCCGACTGGCTCGCCGCCAACGGGGGGCAGATGCCGAACCCGGCCGGCTGCCTGGAGCCCTGGAACGTCGATGCGAACGACCCGGTGATGCTCACGATGCGAGTGCGGGCGCCGACCAACGCCAGCTCGTTCAGCGTGATGACCTTCTTCTTCTCCGCCGAGTATCCCGAGTGGGTGTGTAGCGAGTTCAACGACTTCTTCGTGGCGTTGGTCGACTCCACCGCGGACAACCCCGGCGACAAGAACATCGCGATCTACGACGATGGCGACACCCAGTGGCCGCTGGGGGTCAACCTGGTCATGGTGGCCGATGGGCTGTTCACCCAGTGCGAAAACGGAGCGGTTGGCTGTGCGAGTGATCTCGACAGCAGCTACTTCGGGTGCGTCGGCGATGCCTTGTTGGACGGCACCGGCTTCGACAACGAAGACTTCGATGCGTGTGAGCCCAGCCAGCAGTTGGTGGGTGGAGGCACGGGTTGGCTACGGATGAGTGGCAACGTCACACCAGGTGAGATCTTCGAGATTCGCTTTGCCATCTGGGATACGAGCGGTCACTTGTTCGATTCGTTGGTCTTGCTCGATGACTGGGAGTGGTCGCTCGACGCGGCCGAGCCCGGCGTTGCGCCAGGTTGAATCGGGTGCGTGGGGGTGGCGCTTCGCCGCCACCTCGCGCGCAAACGATGCGTCGATCTGCGGGTGTCGGACCAGCTCGCCCGCGGACGCATGGCCCTCCGGTCGGTCGCATGACATCAGGAGTTTCCCGACAGCCAACGTCGTATGTCATTTCGAAGATACGAAAGTCCTCGATCCCGCTGTGATATAGAGGTCTGACCATGTCGCGTTGGGCCC
>JAHZJA010000125.1 GCA_022601155.1 Deltaproteobacteria bacterium
CGCGGACGAGCTGGGTGACATCGTCAAAGCGGTCCGCGGGGTCGGGCGCCATCCCGCGCGCCAATGCTCCGTACGCCAGCGGTCTCAGCCGAGCCGGCACGGGCTGGGGAGGCGGCCCCTGATGCTTGGCATCGAGCAGGAGCGCGACCGTGCTTCCCAAATGCGGGCGCTTGCCATACAGCGCCTCGAAGATCGTCACGGCCAGCGCGAACTGATCCGAGCGTGCGTCGACGACCCCGCCGTCGAGCTGCTCGGGGGCCATGTAGGCCCCGGTCCCCGGAGCCCCGAGCAGCCCGTCCTCGGACCTCTCGCTCGGCGCATCATCGAGGCTGGTCCGATGCGCGGCATCTTCGACGGCGAGCCCGAAGTCGGCCACCCGCGCCCGCCCATCGTCCCCTACCAGGATGTTGGCGGGCTTGATGTCACGGTGCACCAGTCCGATCGAGTGCGCGGCGTGGAGGCCCTGGGCCACTTGGCGCGCGAGGTCCAGCAGTGCCCGCACCCCGACCGAGTTCGCCGCCAGCCAGCGGTCGAGCGACGCGCCTTCGACCAGCTCCATCACGATGTAGGCCACGCCGTCCGCCGGGGTCGACGTCTCACCCGTGCCAGGCTCCTCCAAACCCACGTCGAACACCCCGACCACGTTGGGATGCGACAGCTTGCCCAGCGCCTGCGCCTCGGCTCGCGCGTCGCTGATCATCGCGACCGACAAGCCCGGGTGCATCCGCATCCTCTTGATCGCCACCTCGCGATCGAGGGTCTCGTCTCGGGCGCGCCAGACCTCACCCTGGCCGCCCCGCCCCATCCGCTCGATCAACCGATAGCGATCGGCCAGTCGTGGAGGAAGGGCCTGCCCCCCACCGGCGAACAGCCTCGACTCGGCCTCAGCCAGGGCGACCTCCGCCCGCCGATCGAGCTCGGAAGCCGCCCCCGCGAGTTCGCGCCCCAAGGCATGGCTCGTGTCGGAGACCGTCATCGTAGCTCGAGCGCGAAAACCCCTGGACGCCGTGCCCGCCCCCGGTATTCCCGCCTCGATTGTACAGCCCGGCGCCGTAAGACTGCGGTCGTTCCTCCAGTTGTGTCGGCCCGCTCGAACTTTTTCGTGAACCGCGGCGGCGCGTCGGCAATGTCCGGGGGATGGCGAACACCAAGCAGTCCGACCCTTCGTCGCGCCCACCGCGGTTGCGACGCTTGCTGCCGACTCTGTTGCTGGCCGGGGCCGTCCCCCTGGTCGCGTGCGACGAGTCCAACGGCCCCAGCCCCCGCCTGGCCGCAGCTCCCGACCTCGCTCAGTTCGGAATCGACCAGCTTCGCACGGACCCGAGCCACGACCACGCCTACCAGCTGCTCGACCACACCGACGACACCATCGGCCGTGTCGAGCTCGACACCGACGACGCCCAAGCCGTGATCGGGATCGAGCTCGATGGGGCACACGCCTGGCTGCGATGGTCGTCGTCGGATCTCATGCTCGAGTGCGAGGGTGCCCCCGACACGCCGACCGATGCCTGCCGAGACATCGCGATCGTTGCCGCCCTGGTCGCCGAAGCCGAAGGAACCGACGTCCCGGGCTATGACGCAGCACCCGAGCTGCTGCAACCCGCGCAGTTCCGCGAGGCCTGCGAGACGGTCACCACGTGGGGCTACACCTGCGCGGGCTGCGAGGCCAAGGCCGCCGATGCCTCCACGTACAGCCATCACGAGTCGGGCTCCTGCACCGCTCGGTGGTTCGACGTGACGTGCACCCACAAGTACTGCTCGGGCGACGACTTCGAGATCGAGATCGGAGGCCAGTGGTGATGCCCTCCAGACACCTCGACCCAAGGAAGCACGCCATGCCGTCGCCGACCGCTCGCCACCGCTCCCGCTCGTCCATGCCGCCAAAGCGCCACCCCATGCCATCGCCGACCCCTCGCCGTCGCTCCCGCTCCTGCCTGCTGCTGGGAACCGCCTTGCTGGCGATGTCCGTGGGGGCGTGCGATGCCCCGTCCGCGACGGCCCTGGAGCTCGATCTTTCGCACCACGGGGTCGACCAAGTCCTCTCCGATCGCGATGGCCACCACCAGCTGCTCGACGCCGACGGTCATCCGATCGGCGCCGTGGAGCGCACCGCCACCGACCACGGCACGGCGATCTCCGTTGCGCTTCGAGGATCCGAGGCGGCCATGCAGTGGTCCGACGACGACGACGGCCAGATCGAGTGCCAACCCGCAGTGGACTGGGCGACCGATGACCCCATCGCCGGGTGCTCCACCGCCCTGACCATCGCCTCCGAGATCGCCGAGGCCGAGGGCGTCGATGTCCCCGGGTACACCGCGGCCGAGGCCCCGCTGGCGTTTCGCCTGGGCTGTGTGACCATCTCCACCTGGGTGTGGGGGCACGCGGCATGCAGTGCTTGCTACAAGGAAGCCAAGTCACAGACGACCTATCCCAACCATGACGGGGGCACCTGCGATGGTGGGAGCGGGCCGTGGACCAACTGCACGCACACCTTCTGCGGCGGCGGTTTTCAGCCAGAGGGTCCAGGCGAGTCTTGAACGTCACCCCCCGAGTCTCGTCCCGCCCGACCGATCCGGCCGTGGGCTCACCCCGTGCACGAATCTCGTGGGCTATCGTAGGCGCCCGTGTCCGAGCCCGATGACCACACGCTGCTGACGGCATGGCGCGCAGGCGACCGTGCCGCGGGCAGCGTGCTGTTCCGCCGCCACTTCACGGCCTTGTTCCGGTTTTTTGCCACCAAGGTCGACGACGCGCGGGCCAGCGATCTGACCCAGAGCACGCTGTTGGCCGCGGTGGAGGCCCGCGACCGGCTCCAACCAGACAGCCACATCCGCGCCTACTTGTTCGGCATTGCACGCCGCCAGCTGTTGATGTTGCTGCGCACGCTGGGGCGTCACGGGACCCCGGCCAGCCTCTCGGAGTCGTGCGCCGAGGGCGTCTTGCCGTCGCCCTCCGCGGTACTGGTGGAGGGCGAGCGAGAAGCACTGGTGGTCCGAGCGCTGCGGCGCATCCCGCTGGACCTCCAGATGCTGGTGGAGCTGCACTACTGGGAAGGGATGCCCACCGACCGTCTCGCCGAGATCTTCGATGTCCCCCGGGGGACGATCAAGAGCCGACTCTCCCGAGCCCGGACCGAGGCTCGACGCGCGCTCGAGCGCCTCATCGAGGACCCTGCCCGCCGCGAGAGCAGCGTGCAGGACTTTGGCCGCTGGGTCCGTCGGCTGCGTGGACGCGACGCAAGCGAGTCGACCCCGTAGCCCCGACCCGCGCTCGCCAACCCACGCGGGGACGGGTGTTCAGAACCCCGACGGCGCGAACGCAACCTCTTGGGCGGCCTCGGCCGCGTCGGCAATCCCCGCGATCCACACCTGGAACTCGGCTGCCCGCTGCGGCTCCCACTCCACCAACACGGGCACGTAGTCGACCGGGCCGTACCAACGCTGCCCCGCCTGGGCGCGCAGCATCTCGACCAGCGCCGCTTGCTCATACACCTGCCCCGTGCGTGCGATCTCATCCTCCAGCAGCAGCAGCAGCATCTTGTACATGTTGGCCGTGAACCGCAGGTACTGCTGTCGGTGAGCCCCGGCCGCAGGAGCAAAGGTCAGCTCCTCTTGGCCCGCGCCCCCGGCCGCCATGAAGTTGTCCATGAACACCAGGTCAGCAAAGGCCGAAGTCTCGGGGATGACGTTGGTCGCGTAGAACCGGTCGGCACGCCACGACTGGTCGGCTCCCCAGTAGGTCCGCACCGCTCGCATCGCCCGCATGAACGCGTGGTGGCTGGGATAGCCCCCGTGCTTGAGCTCGAGCCCCAGGTAGTGACCACGAGCCAGCGTGGCTTCTGCGGGAACATCTTGCAGCTGTTGGTCGAACAGCCACCCCGTGTAGCGCCAGGCCAGGCTGATCACTTCCATTTGCTCGAACTGCGACTGCGTGTCGCTGATGCTCCCGGCCGGGAACTGCATGCAGTCATCGGCGTCGCCGCCATGGACCGGGTTGCAGGTCCAGGCCTCATAGGCCCGCGCCCCGACCTGCCAGATCGTCGTCGTCTCGTAGGGCATCAGGTCGTCGGCCCCCCGCGGCGGCGCCCCGGACATCTCGCGGCGCTGCTCGTGCCCCAGCACCATCATGCTGCGGAAGCGCTCGGCCTCGAACGCCTCGATGCCTCCCCGCAGGTCTTCGTAGTTGAGGTGCACGGGCCCGGCGTCGTCCGCCACGGCATCGAGCAGCGCGTACAGCAGCGACTCCGAGGGATTGGCGATGTAGTCGTCCTGCAGCGCCCACCACTGCTGCGCCTCCGCCTCGTGCGGCACGTGGCCGACCGCGGGGACCCACTCGTTGATCGCACCGTGCTCGGGACCGAAGAACGAGTCTTCACTGAAGCGATCGAAGGGCACCCCGACCGGAAGGCTCCACAGATCGACCTCCAGCAGCTCGTCGCGGGCGGCCTGCGCCGTCGCCAGATCGTCGATGTCACCGGTTGCAATGATGAGCCCCTGCTCGACCAGCGCGGTGGCGAAGCCCTCGTCACGCTCCAAGGCGGTCGCGCCCGCGACGATGTGCCCTCCGGGCTGGAACGGACGGAACTGGCGGGGGTCGACGGTGGGAACCCAGCCGTAGGCATCGCGCGTGGCCTCGATCATGTCGGCGATCGCCTCCGCCGACGGCACGTCCACGTGCTCGGTCGCGCGGCGCAGGATGTCTTGGCGGGTGTACGCCGGATAGGCGAGGTCGATCCCATCGGGGGTGTGACAGCTGGCGCAGCTGTTGCCCTCGACATCGGCCGTCCGCCACGCGACGAGGCCAGCCGCGATCACCTCGGAGGTGGAGCCCGGGGCAGAGCCCGGCGGAGGTACGGGCTCCGGCGGTGGTACGGGGTACGGCTCGGCCGCAGGAGCATCGGCGGGCTCGGGTACGGGCTCGTCGGCAGCCGAAACCGTGCACGTCGGTCCGTTTGCGGCCCACGCAAAGTCGAACACCAAGGAGTCGCTGCACTGGCCCACCTCGTTGCGGTGGAAGTCGTACGCACAGACCGCAAGGTGTTGCGTGCCCACCGTGGGGACATCGGTCATGTCACGGTCACGCAGCTGCGGCGCCGCGTAGCGATGGACGGCCGTGCCGTACTCCGGGTCGGCATCGGGCGGGGTCATCACCATGAATCCGTGGGTCTGCCCCACGGTGCCCGTCGTCTCCCAGTGGAGCGCGCATCCGTCGAGGGCAACATCGATCGTCCCCTGCTCGTCCGCCGCATCGGGCTGCGTCACCGCGGCGGGCTGCCCCCATCCGTTGAGCGCCACCTCCACGTCGACGGGGTTGGAGCATGTGCCCAGCTGGTCTCGGTAGTGGTCGTAGCCACAGACCCGTAGCTCGTGGATCCCGGGCAGCCAGCCCTGGGCCGGCCACCACTGGGTCTGCCGCGCCTGGGGAGGCTGCCAGTACTCCCCCTCGCCATCGAGCACCATGAAGCCCGACGCCTGCCCGAGGTCTCCGGTCACTTCCCACGCCAGCGCTGCCCCATCGGCGGCCAAGGCGATCGTGCCTGCCTCGAGCGTGGGGTCGGCGGCGGGAATGGCCACGAACGTCCCGTTGACATCGTAGACCCAGGTCGTCTCCATCGGGTTGGAGCACGTCGTGATCTCCATCGTGGAGAAGTTCCACTCGCAGACCTCCACGTGATACGTGCCAGCGCCGTTGGTGGCCCAGATCGTCGTCTCATCGACTCCGGCGGGCGCATGGGCCCAGTGCCAGCCGTCCGAGACCGCAGGATCGAGATGGTGATAAAGCGCCAACAACCCCCACGTCTGGCCGACCACCCCCGTCGTCTCCCAGGAGATTCGATCACCGTCGGCCTCGGCCGTAATCTCGTCGGCGTGGGCACGGTTGGCCACGGAGGCCGTGGTCGCGAACGCGACGAGGGCGGCCCCCCACATCCACGGTCGATGCCCAGCCCCGTGGGTGCGCCGTCGGCCAGGCTTCCGACCTGGGGCAGCGTTGGCGGCCAACTGTGGGACGGGTGTCGTCGAGCGTCGGGGTTGGCGAAGGGTCACGGCGTGCCAAGGACTGCAAGGCACATTCCATCGCAATTCACCGCGAGCACACGCGATGCTGTCTCACGACCTCGACGAAACTGGATCGAAGCGAGACACCCTCCCTGCCCGCACGGGGTTCAGGGCGTGTACCAGATGGGGCTGGTCCAGGCCCGCTCCTGAATCGCGACCGGGAGTTCATCGCAGATGGGCGGTGCTTGGTCGCCCAGGTTGCGACAGTCTGCGGCGCTCCAGCGACACCGCGGATTCTCCACGACGCGCACGTAGTAGTAGGCCGGCAGCAAGGGATCGAAGTCGGGATC
>JAHZJA010001450.1 GCA_022601155.1 Deltaproteobacteria bacterium
AGCGAGGCTGTTCGGTCGGCCCGCGCCCAACCTGCAGGTCGGGCGCTACATCCTGCGCGAGCAGCTGGGCTCGGGCGGTCTCGGAGTCGTCCACGCCGCCCACGACCCCCGGCTCGATCGCGAGGTGGCGATCAAGCTGCTGCGTCACCAGCCTGGCCGCAAGCATCAACGCGAGCAGACCAGGCTGCTGCGCGAGGGTCAGGCCATCGCCCGCTTGTCACACCCCAACGTCGTCGAGGTCTTCGACGTCGGCACCTACGAGGGGCTGTACCCGCCCGACGGCGCCGAGCTGGATCTTCCTCCCCGCGGTGTGTTCGTGGTGATGGGCCGGCTCGAGGGGCAGACCCTCCAGACCTGGTTCGAGCATGGCCCCCGCCCCTGGGCGCAGGTACTCGAGACCATGCTCGCAGCGGGGCGTGGGCTGGCCGCAGCCCATGCGGCGGGTCTGGTCCACCGCGATTTCAAGCCGGCCAACGTCTTCGTCGAGAACGATGGCCGCATCCGGGTACTCGACTTCGGCCTGGCCCGGCCGCGGCATGGCAGCCCCCCCAGCACCACCGCGCCGCTGTTCGCTGGCACCAGCAGCCGCACGAGCACCGAGGCACTCGAGACGATCACCCGCACGGGTGCCGTGCTCGGTACCCCAGCCTTCATGGCCCCCGAGCAGCACGCCGGCCGCAATGCGGACGCGCGCAGCGACCAATACAGCTTCTGCGCCACCCTCTACCGCGGTCTGTTCGGCGTGCTCCCCTTTGCTGGTGACGACCTCGAGTCGATTGCCTCGGCCAAGCACGACCTGGTGCTCAGCCGCCCGATGGGGGTCGTCCGAATTCCCGGCTGGCTCAATGCGGCCATGCTTCGCGGGCTGAGCCCGAACCCCCGCGACCGCTGGCCGTCGATGGCGGCACTGCTGCGTGCCCTGTCTCCCGCGCAGCGCAATCGCGACCGCTGGCGACGGCTGTGGATGGGAGCCGGGGCGCTGGTGGCCAGTGTGGTCGGCGGCGCGTTCATCCGCGGCAACGGATCCCACTGCACCGACGACCCCGCCTGGACCCCCGCATCCCGGGCGGCCGTCGAGGCCGGGCTCTCGCCTCACGACGCGGGACGCTCGGCGCTGTCGCGGGTCACCACCGAGCTCGAGGACTACGGCCAACGCTGGGACGGCGAGCATCGTGCGGTCTGCGAGGCGTCGGCCGCCAACCCCGAAGAGCCCAGCCTGGATGTCCGCATGGCGTGCATTCGTGCTCGGCGAGCCCACTACGACGCGCTGGTGGATCTGCTCGCCAATGCCGATACCGACGTCGCCGGCCAGGCTACGCTGGCCGTCACCCAGCTGCCCGCGGTCGAGACTTGCCGCGACCCCGAGGGCTCGCGTGCGGAGCTCGGGCCCCAGACCGACCCCGCCGAGCTGCGCGAGGTCGTCGCGCTGCGGGGACGCATCTCCGCGATCTCCGCCCACATGACGGCGGGCAAGGTCCGCGAGGCGCTGGCCATGGCCGAAGCGCTGGTCCCCGACGCCGAGGCACAGGCAGTGCCATCGCTGCTGGCCGAAGCCCACTGGTGGGAAGGCCACTTGCGCCGAATCTCCGGCGATCTCGAGGGCGCCCTCCCGCGGCTCGAGCAGGCGTCGATGACAGCCCGCGCCTGCGGTCATGACAAGATCGCCGCGCTCGCCGGAGTGGAGATGACCACGGTGCTGGGTAACCTGGCCCGCTACGACGAGGCGCTCGAGTGGGCCCGTCATGCCGAGGCCGCGGCCATCCGCTACGGCCGGGGGCACTACCCCGAGGCCCGGGTGTACACGGCCAAGGGCAGCGTGCTGCGACAGCTGGGCCGCACCGAGCAAGCCTACTTGCTGTATCAGCGTGCCATGGACGTGCAGGTGCGCGCCGACCCGAACAGCCCCGAGCTGCCCACCATCCTCAACAACCTCGGGACCGCCGCGCTCGGCATGGGCGAGACCGCCGAGGCGCACCGCCACTACTCGCGCTCCTACAACGAGCTGTCACGATTGCTCGGACCCGACCATCCGCAGACGGTCGGCGCTCGCATGAACCTGGGCATCACGACCGCGGAGCTCGGCCTTCGCGAGGAGGCTCGCGCCCACTACCTGGCCGCCCGCAAAGGCTTCGTCCAGCACTTCGGTCCCGACGACGTGCGCGTCGCCTACTGCGACACCAACCTCGGCGATCTGCTGCTCGAGCTCGGTCGCCTCGAAGCTGCGCGCACGCGGTTCTCGGCCGGCCGCGACGTGTTCGCCAAGGCCCTGGGCCCCGAGCACCCCAACACCGCGGTCGCACGCGCGGGATGGGGCATGGCCCAGCTCCACCTCGGTCGCTCCAACCTGGCCCGTGATGCCATCACCCGAGCCCTGGCCGATCTACGCGAGGCACTCGGCGAAGAGCACGCCAAGGTCGGCGTGGTCGCCATACGCCTGGCCCAGGTCGACCTCGCCGAGGGCAACGACCGCGCCGCGGTCTCGCGGCTGACGGCCGCCATCGATCTACTCGCGAGCATCAAGGGCGAGCGGCTGGAGCTCGAAGAAGCGCGGTTTCACCTCGCGCGTGCGCGTTGGCAGGGTGGGAACCAGGCCATGGCGTGGCGCTTGGCCCAGCAGGCCCGCGAGCAGCTGCTCCACATCGCCGCTGGCGATGCGGTGCTCGCCGAGGTCGAGCGTTGGCTCGCGGCACACCCGCCCCCCTGAGTGCGTCACGGGTCGGCAGCCTCTGCGCTGCCTCACGGCCTCGACGACACACCATGGCGGCTCAGATCGGCCGCCAACCGCCACCACGACCCCTGTACGGCTCGGCCCGCATGGGCGGGGTCCCTGCGCCGTCGATCCGATCATACCCTCGGCTTCGCAACTTCCCGGACTCGCCGATGAACGACACCGCGACCCCTCGAGATGGGCGGGCTCAGGCCCGTAGCCAAGAGCTCTTCACCGCGGCCAAGCGCGTCATCCCTGGCGGCGTCAACAGCCCCGTCCGCGCATTCTCGTCGGTGGGCGGTGCCCCGCCGTTCATCAAGCGAGCCCAGGGCGCGTACCTGTGGACCGAGGACGACGCGCAGCTCATCGACTACGTCGGCACCTGGGGCCCTGCGTTGCTGGGCCACGCGCACCCCGAGGTCGTCGAAGCGGTGTGCAAGGCCGCCGCCGACGGGCTGAGCTTCGGCGCGGCAACCAAGGCCGAGGTCGAGTTCGCCGAGCGCATCTGCTCGATGGTCCCCAGTATGAACGGCGGCATGGTTCGCCTGGTGTGCTCGGGGACCGAGGCCACGATGAGTGCGCTGCGGCTAGCGCGGGGCTTCACGGGCCGCAACAAGATCGTCAAGATGGACGGCGCCTACCATGGTCACGCCGACATGCTGCTGGTCGCGGCGGGCTCGGGTGCGGCCACGCTGGGTATCCCGGGCTCGGCTGGCGTCCCGCCGCGCATGGTCGAGGACACCGTCTTGCTGCCCCACAACGACGTCAGCGCGGTCGAGCAGCTGTGCACCGAGCAAGGCGACCAGCTGGCGGCGATCATCGTCGAGCCCGTGGCTGGCAACATGGGCTGCGTCCCGCCACGACCTGGCTACCTCGAGCGCCTGCGCGAGCTGTGCACCGAGCACGGCATCGTGCTCGTGTTCGACGAGGTGATGACCGGCTTCCGCGTCGCACGGGGCGGCGCGCAGGAGCGCTTCGGGGTCACGCCCGACCTCACCTGCCTGGGCAAGATCGTCGGGGGTGGCATGCCCGTGGGCGCCTACGGTGGCCGACGCGAGATCATGGAATCGATCGCGCCCGTCGGCCCCGTCTATCAGGCGGGCACCCTCAGCGGTAACCCGCTCGGCGTGGCCGCGGGGCTCAAGACGCTTGAGCTCATCGATCGCGATCCTCCCTACGCCGAGCTCGAGCGCCGCTCGGCCCGGCTCGCCGAGGGCCTGGCCCAGCACGCGGCGGCCGCAGGCCTCCCGTTCCACGGCAACCGTGTCGGCGCAATGCTCACGGGCTTCTTCCGCGCTGGCCCCGTGCACGACTACGCCGACGCCAAGGGCAGCGATCTCGAGCGCTTCGGGCGGTTCCACCAGCAGATGCTCGCCCGCGGCATCTACCTGGCCCCCTCGCAGTTCGAGGCCGCCTTCTTGTCGGCCTCCCACGACGACGCCATCATCGACCGCACCCTCGAGGCCGCGGCCGAGGCGTTCGCGGCCATCGGCTGATTCGCATGGCCTCCAATCCCCGAAAGACGCCCCCCAAGCGCGCCATATGGTTCCAGTACACGGACGCGGCGTCGCTGGGCATCGAGATGGCCGTCGCCGTCTCAATCGGCGCGATCGGGGGCTACTACATCGAGCGCTATCTCACCCATTGGTCGCCCTGGACCATGCTACTGGGGTTTGCGGTCGGGCTCGCGGCCGCCACGAAGGCGGTGCTGCGCACGGCCCGGACCTACCAGGCATCGCTCCAGCGCGACGCCGCTCAGCAGGCCAGCGAGGCCGCCGCGCAGGCCGACGCGACGGCGGAAGACAAGTGAGAAAAGTATGAGCGACCCAGCCAAGTCCAAGCGTCTCATCCGCGATGCAGCGGTGTGGACCATGGCCATGGTCGCGTTGACCGGGGCGATCTCCCAGTTCGTCTCCGGTACCGAGATGACCCTCGGCATCGCGCTCGGAGCGCTCGTCGGCTGGGCCAACCTGTGGATGCTCTCGGCCGCCTTGGGAACGGTGCTCCGCAACCCGGAACAGTACCGTCCGCGGGGTCGCCGAACGTGGGTATTGCCCGGTGTACTGCTGCTCAAGTGGCCATTCATCCTCCTTGCACTGGTCGGGATCCTTTGGTACATGCCGGCCCGACCCGAAGGAGTGGCCATAGGTGCCCTTCTCGCCCTCCTGGGGGCCTCCATCGCCTCCATACGGGCGAATCGAGGACCGGCCAATCGAGGCAGCAACGCTCAGACCTGACGACCTCCGGCTACCAACATGGGCGATCACGACACCTGGTATACGCTGCTGCCTTTTTGGCACGACCTGGAGAAGTCGTTCGAAGAAGGGCTGCGACGCGACTGGAAGTTCCTGATGTTTCAGGACACCCACTTCACGATGGTGCACGTGATGGGAGCGCTGCTCGCTGCAGCCCTCATCATCATCGCCGCGTTGATGTATCGGTCCAGCCTCAACAGCGCCGCCACGAACAACGGCCTGCTCCCCAGCCGCCGGCTGACCCTCGGCGCCATGATCGACGGCATCGTCGGTGCCACCTACAAGCTCTCCGTCGATGTGATGGGTGAGAAAGACGCCAAGAAGTTCCTTCCGCTGACGGGGACGCTGGCGCTGTTCATCCTGTGCTGCAACCTGCAGGGCCTGATCCCCGGGTTTTTGCCGCCCACCGACACCCTCAAGACCAACCTCGCGCTCTCGCTGCTGGTCTTCATCATCTACAACGCCATGGGCATCTACCGGAACGGCACCAGCTATCTGGCGCACTTCTTCGGGCCCAAGCTCGGTGGCTTTCCCTGGCTGTTCCCCATCTTCCTGCCCGTCGAGATCGCCTCGCACCTCGGGCGGCCCGTGTCGCTCTCGCTGCGGCTCATGGGCAACATCTTGGCCGACCACAAGGTCGTGCTCGCCATCGCCGGCCTCATCGCCGTGTTGGCTCCCGTTCCCTTCCTCCTGCTGGGGGTGCTGGTCGTCATCGTCCAGACCCTCATCTTCACTCTGCTGACGATCATCTACATCGGCGCCGCCATCGAGCACGCCGAGCACTGATCACCCCGTCGGATTTCCAAGGACACCCACGTCATGACCCGCCGCATCTCTTCCCTCGTTGCCTTCGTGACCGCTTTCCTCGCGCCGATGATTGCGATGGCCGCTCCCGCCGCTGGCGGACCCGGTCCTCACGACGGCACCTTCGCCGTCGCCATGGGCGTCGGAATGGGCCTGGCCGCTCTCGGCTGTGGCATGGGCCAGGGTCGTGCCGCCGCTGCTGCGCTCGAGGGCATCTGCCGCAACCCGAACGCCGCGGAGAAGGTCAACACGCCCATGCTTCTGGGCCTTGCCTTCATCGAGTCGCTGACGATCTTCACGCTCGTCACCGCGTTCCTCATCTACGGCAAGATGGGCGGCTGAACGCCCGCTATCAGGCACGGGCGTCGCTCATGGCGCTCGCGCTGTGCGGAGCCTTCTGACGAAGCCGGTCGTCCCCAGGGACGGTCGGCTTCTTGCGTCGGTGCACCACCCAGCTCGATGCGTACGCTGTGACAGCCAGCCTCCCTCCCTTGCGATCGCATGCCCCACTGCGGCTCGCGTACCCGCTCATCGATCGCCATCCCACGGCTTCCCCGCACATCGTGACACCGCTGGCTTCTCGCTGACGGCGTGATCGTGTCCCGTTGTGCTGCCCTGGGTGAGCCGCGAGGCCCCGCAAGACCTCATCGCCGCGAACGTGCGTATCATCGAGGACATGCGCTCCCTCGGCCTCCCGTCGTTGTCGTTGCTCGCCGTCCTCGCGGGCGGACTGGCCAGCTCGCAAGCCCGTGCCGATCTCATCGATCCGGCCGAAGAGGCGTGCAGCAAGGCGGGCGAGGCCTGCACCGTCGACGGACGCGACGGCGTGTGCAAGGCGGAGACGTGCTCCAAGCTGGACTACAGCAACCCCGGTCCCAGCGGTTCGCCCGGCACCAGGAGCTACGACTGCGTCCGCTGTGCCATCGGCGCGAAAGCGGAACCCCCGGCCCCGACCGAGCCGACCCCGAGCAAGGGCGCCGAGTCGCCGCCCACCCCGGACAAGGCAGCGAGCAAGGCCGCACCCGATGCCAGCCCCAAGCCACAGGCCAAGGGTAAGGGGTGCTCCGTGGAACCCGCGACGACCTCGATGCTGAGCTTCGCGCTGGGGCTGGGCCTGCTGGGCCTGGCCGTTCGACGCCGACGATGAGCCCAGCCCGCGTCGACGGGCGGCCGCCATCGACGGTGACCGCGATCCTCATCGCTGCC
>JAHZJA010001451.1 GCA_022601155.1 Deltaproteobacteria bacterium
CGTGGACGAACCCCAACAGCGCCATCACCTCGGCACGAACGGGGCCGTGGTCCACGGCCGCGGCCCGCTCATCGAGCTGCTCCAGCCGGGAGATCGCCTCCTCGTAGCGACCCACGTTGACCGAACTGCGCACCGCGGGCAGCTGCATTCGGATCGCCTCCACTTCCGCCGCAGCCGCGGGGTCGTCGGGCGGCGGAACAGTGGCTCGGAGCCTGTCGGCGTCGCCGCAGACCGCGATGGGGGTCAGCTTCATCGCGGCCGAGACGGCGCGCTCGACCACCGCTGCGTCGGCCTCGGACATCACCCCGACGAATGCACCCAGCTCGACCCGACGGCGCTCCAGACATGCGGTCCGCAGATCCAACAATGTCTCGCTCTGCTCACCCCGAACATGCGTCGCGCGACACGAGTCGGTGACCATCGCCACCCAGTCGTCGGCGTACCGGTCCAACCGAACGGTGACCGCGCTGGCAACGTCGACCGCAAAGGGCGTGCGGGTCCGCGTGAGGGCCTCCTCCACCGCCACCCTCTGCTCGTCGTCCCAAAGACCCGACAATCGTGCTGCCGCTTCCGTGCAGGCGGTGGGGAGCGTGGGCTCGGGTGACGCGCGGCTCTGGCTCACGCCCCATCCCAACGCGGCCACGGTCACGACCCCCAGGGCGCCCACTGCGAGGCTTCGACGCCGAGCGCCGCGATCGGCCGTGAGCACCGCCAACAGTGCGGTCATCGACGGCCAGCGTTCATCGGGAACATGCGCGAGGCCACGCACCAGGGCCTCCCGCAGCCAACGCGGGACCTTGCTACCGCGAGGCTCGTCGCGCACACGTCCCTCCACGATGTGCTGCATCAGCATGCCCGGCGTCCGTCCCTCGAAGGGGCGCTCGCCGTAGAGCCCCTCGTACAGCGACACGCAAAAACCGAACTGATCGGAGCGAGCGTCGGGTTCCTGCGCCCTGAACTGCTCGGGTGCCATGTACGCGGGAGTCCCGAGCACCACCCCCGCCTCGGTCACTCGAGACACGCCCGACCCCTCGGAGATCGGTGCGATGTCGCCATCGGTGGACCCAATGCTCGACGACGATGCGTCGTCCTGCGCGACCCGCTCTCGCGCCAAGCCAAAATCCAACACGCGAACCCGCCCGTCGTCGGCGAGCACCGCGTTGGCCGGCTTGAAGTCGCGATGAACCAAGCCGGCCGCGTGCACGGCCTCCAAGCCCCGACCCGCCTGTACGTAGGTCCGCAGGACCTCGGGCCATGGTCGTGGCACCTCTTGCCACCGCTGGAGATCCTGGCCTTCGAGGTGTTCCATCGCCACGAAGATCTGCTCCTCGACCACGCCAGCGTCGTGCACCGCGACCACGTTGGGGTGGTTGAGCCTCGCCAGCGCTTGCGCCTCACGCAGGAGCCGAGCGCGATGGTCGTCGGCCCCGATGCGACGGTCGGGGGGCAGCACCTTGAGCGCGATGCGCCTGTCGAGCTTGGGGTCGTAGACCGCGTAGACCATGCCCATCGCGCCACGTCCCAGCAGGCCGAGCACGACATAGCGACCGATCTCGGTGCCGCGAGCGGCGGGTCCGACCGACTCGGGCACGGCGCGGCGGGCGTCTGGCCCCGCCGCGATCGTGGCAGTGAGGCTCGGCGATGTGTGCCCGGTGGGGATGGTGTCGTGGCTCAACGGAACCCCCGGAGTATGGCAAAGGACGCGGACCCTCGGACAGAGCCATCGCCTCGACACCACCGGTGAGGCCCCGATGCCCCAGCGCCAGGCTGGGACTCGGGCCGAGGTCACGCCACGGGAACGGTGGGCAGTGGCTGGGTGCTCCCCGAGCGCGGCGAGGATGCAGACGGCAGCTCCGGCGAGACCGACGAGTCCTCGGGCAGCAATCGATGCCGAAGGTGCACGCCGGCCACCACCACCGCGGGACGGAACAGCAGATTCAGCCCGGGCACCGCCAGCATCGAGGCCGCGCCCAGACCAAAGCCCAGCGAGACCCACGGTTCATCCTCGACGAGGTCGACCTCGACCCGCCACGGCCGCGCCAGCGAGACGGTGACCTCGAGCAACATCCGCAGCGGCCCCGCCAGGACGACCAGCCACCGCGGAGCCGAGATGGAGCGCGGCAGACGTTCGAACCACGGCTGGCCGGGGAGAGACCGCGCCTGCTTTTCGATCGCCTCGATGTTGCCCCCAGGCGGCACCGTGCGTGCATTGTCGTAGCCCTCGACAACGACCCAATGGAGGGCCCACGCCGCTTGCACACAGAACACGAGCACCACGCCCAGCAGCGGAACCAAGCGCAACAACACGGTCAGCGGAAGCACCCCGAGCGCCAGCAGCACGACCTGCGCGAGCCACTCTCCGATGAGCTGTACGACGCTACGCAGGTAGGGCTGCTGCGGTGCCAAGCCCAGGTGTGCCCGCGATTTGGCGGCCAGGTGCGCGAACACCCGACCAAACAGCAGCGCGGGGACCGGAGCGAGGGCGGCGACCGCCACCAGCGAGGCGAGCAACCCACGCCACACCCCATGCTGCGAGCCCTCGAACCACCCGACCAGACCCGCGACCATCAGCACGGCGAACGTCGGCGCCAGCGAGATGCCCAGCAGGTCGTTGGAGCGGAAGATGGTGCGCAGGCCCAAGAACGGCTGGGCGAGGCCGTAGCGGACCAGCGCCAGGCGACCCCTGCCGCGCGGGACCGGCCCCGGGCTGGCCGCATGCATGCGAATGTCGGCCCAGTGCCCGCGCAGACCGCCACGCGGCACGACGGGCTGGGGTGCCGTGTCCACCACGAGCGAGCCTAACCGTGGGGTGCTCCGAAATCATCCCAGCGCGGTCGAAAACGTCTCCGCGGCACCGCGGCTGGGCACCCGTGGCGATGCTCGTCCCTCATGGTTCGACGGAGGCCACGACACAGCGTCGTGCCATGACCTCCGCCTGGGGTCGACTCAGGCTACGCCGGGGTGGCGCACACACCCACGGTCCCGAGGCACTCGTCGGGCGCAGATCCCTCCTCGAACCAGGGCAGGCAGTTCGTGCCGGCCGGGCAACCAGGGTTGGGATCGTCGATGTCGCACGCCGATGCGCAGCAACCCGCGGCACCTTGGCAGTTCGGCACAGATGCCGCGTTCAGGCAGACCGTTCCCGGCTGGCAGACATTGATGAACTCGCAGGGATCTCCAGCTGCCCCCTGACCACCCGAGGCATCGGGCGCGCACTGGAAGAAACCGCCGACCGGGTAGCACCCCTGACCCGCTTCACAGGCCATGGGGTCGAGAGGGTTGCAGACCGGGGTGCAGATCGTCAGCGAGTTGTCGTTGGAGATCGAGCAAACCGAAGCCGCGTCCTGGCAGCTGGGGTTGTCGTAGCTGCAGCCGCACAGCTCGATGCACTCGCCCATGTTGGTCGCGGGATCGACACCAAAGCACATCGCACCGATGTCGCAGTCGTCGATGCCACTGACACCGCTGCCCTCTACCGTACAGACATCCCCGACCTGGCCAGGGTTCGGCGCGATGTTTGTGCAGCGCGTGGCGTTCCAGGAGCCGCCGCCGTCGTTGGCCCAGGGCATGCACTTTTCGCCCGCAGGGCAATCTTGTGCGATGGGATCGCACTCGAACTGCGCGCCAGGGCCAGGGCCCGCGCCGGGGCCGGGGCACATCGGCGGCGGAGGCAGCATGACTTCGCAAAGCTCCATGCCGCCGGTCGTGGTACCGCCATCGCTCGAGCCGGAATCACTGCCGGAATCACTGCCGCTGGAGCTACCACCACTGGTCGTGGACCCGGTGGCCATGCCCGTCGTGCTGGTGTCGTCGGGGGGGCTTGCCGTGGTGCTGTCGGCCACCGGTGGCGTGGTCTCGGTGGTGCCCGACGTCGTGCCGCCGTCCGAGGAACCGCCTGCGGTCCCGCTCGTATCATCGCCAGGGCATCCAGCAAGGGACAGGGCTGCGCCGATCATCGCCACTCGCGATAACGCCGTGAAATCGAACCTTCTGATCAATGTCATCTTCATGTTTCCTTTTCCGTGGGGGACGAAGGGAAAGTCTTCGAACGATACACGCGCAGCGAGAGCGTGAGGACCACCCCAACGGCAAAGCGTCCCCGCCGCTTACACCAACCGTTCCCCTCGGGGGCGACTTCGTTCACCACCGTGGGCAACTCCGCCCGCGCGGGTCGGCCTCGCCCGAGATTGCGTGGCGCCACGCTGCGAACGACGCACGGCGATCGCCACCGTCGTTGGCCGTTCGAAACGAACACGCTCGGCTTCGCCCAAAGCCCGCCGTGGCGGCAGCCCTGACGTCGTTCGCGCTTTAAGGCCCCTTTAAGAGGCTGCACGTGGTGCCGCTGGCTAGGTTGGTCCTGACTTCCCCCGGCGGCCTCCCTTCGTGTTCCCCGGCCCCGGACACCATCGGTGAAAGACAAGGCGGCAATATCCATGATTCGGCAGCCCTACGGCAGCGTGCTCCTTCTAATGGCCTCGACCCTGGCCCTGGGCTGTCCCTCGGACGGCGGCAATGCGGACGGCGAGACCGATCCCACCGGTGGCGGCCAAGAGGGGACCACCGAAGACCCAGGAACCACCGGGGATCCCGGTGATACCGACCCCGATCCCGACACGACAGCGGGGGAGACCGACCCCACCGGAGGTGAGGAAGACGGTCTCCTCGAAGGCCCGACCAAGGGCGGTCCGATCCTCATCAACGAGGCGGGCAACACCCTGGCCGTGGCCAACAAGGCCACGAACGACGTCACGTTGTTCGACCTGTCCGACCTGTCCGAGCGCGCACGCATCGACGTGGGCGCCGAGCCCGTGTCGCTGAGCTGGTCGCCCGACGACACCACCCTCTACGTGGTCAACCGGGGCGACGGCTCCGTCACCGAGATCCTCGACGCCGACACCGGGTCGCCATCGCTCGGCGCCAGCGTGGACGTGGGCTCCGAGGCCATCCAGGCTGCCCTCAGCCCCCGTGGCCGCAGCCTCTACGTCAGCTCGTGGGTGGACGGAACACTCACGGTCATCGACACCGCGAGCATGTCGGTCACCGACCAGATCCAGCTGGGCGGCGCTCCCCATGGCGTGTGTGTGACCAACGACGGCGACGAGGACGATCAAGACGAGACGGTCTACGTCACCGACTTCTACGGACGCGCCCTGGCGGGCACCCAAGAGGCCGATGACACCATCCGGGAGGGACGGATCTTCGGTGTGAGCACCGGTGATCTCTCCGTGAGCACCTTGACCCTCGATCCGTTCGCGAGCTCGGGCATCCCCGGATTCGAGGACACGGGCTTTTACCCCAACCAGCTGTACTCCTGCGTCGTCAACGACGCGCACCTGTACGTGACCGGTGTCGGGGCCAGCCCCGCTTCCTTCAACGGCACCACCGACTTCCACCAGAACGTGCAGGGCATGGTGGGGGCCATCGATCTCACCACGGGCACCGAAGACCGCGATCGTTCGGTCAACCTCAACGTCCTCGTCGATGCTCTGCCCGCACCCAAGCGGTTCGTCGCCGTCCCGGCCGACATCGCCTTTGCTCCCAACAGTGACTTCGGCTACGTCGCCTCGACCGCGAGCAACTCGATCTTCCGCATCGACTGGACGCAGTCTCCGCCCGTGGGCGGCTCACCGTCGGGCGCCACGTTCCTCGGTACCGACTTCTCGCCGACCGGCGTGACCATCCGCGAGACGACGGCCTACGCCTACAACGAGGTGGGTCGCTCGATCTCGGTCATCGACCTCGCCCAGCAAGAGACGGTGGAGCAGTCGATCCCCGCCGCGCCCCAGCCCTCGAGCGCGGCCGAGATCTCGGAGCTCCGTGGACAGCGGTTCTTCAACACCGGGCTCGCGCGTTGGTCGACCAACGGGTGGGTCTCGTGCCTGGCATGCCATCCCGCAGGGCTCACCGACAACGTCACGTGGCGGTTCCCCGCGGGCCCGCGACAGACGGTCGACCTGTCGGGTTCGTTCAACGAGGGCGGTGCCATCCAGCGCGTGTTCAACTGGACGGCGATCTTCGACGAGGTCCACGACTTCGAGCTCAACACCCGCGGTGTCGCGGGGGGTACCGGGGCCATCGTCAGCTCCCCGGAGCTCAACGACAACGGCACTGCCAACGCCGCAGCCCGCATCGACTTCGTGGGCCCCGGCGGCGTCGCCAACCCGCAAAACGGCTTCAACGTCGGCTCCGCTCGGGCGGTCGCCACGTCGGGCGCGACTCCCGAGGACTGGGACGACATCATGAACTACGTCGCCACCTTGCGGGCGCCGCATGCCGCCACCGTTGCCGACGGTGATCCGGTCGCCGGCCGGGTGGTGTTCGAGGAAGGTGGCTGCCAAAACTGCCACGCGGGCGCGCTGTGGACCCTGTCGGAGCTGTACTACACCCCGCAGCTCGACCAGGATCCCCGCACGCTGACCCTGCTGTCGCAGGGCGTGGAGAGCATCGATGTCCGGGCCGATCAGCTGGCCTCGACCGACCCCAGCGAGGTGTTCGTGCTGCAGAACGACGCCAACGGACCCCCGCAGCGCCACTCCTGTGCGGTGCGCATCGTGGGCACCTTCGGAGCCGAGGGCCCCGACCAGCGCGGTGCCACCGAGATCCGACAAAACGGAGGCCCGGCCCAGGGCGTCGATGGGTTCAACGTGCCCTCGCTGCTCGGCGCATCGATGGGCGGACCCTACCTGCACAACGGCGCGGCCGAGACTCTCGAGAACCTGCTCGACCCCGCAGGCGAGTTCGCCTCGCACCTGTCGGCGGGCAACCAAGTGTTCTCGCCCACCGACGACGAGCTGGCGGACCTCATCGCCTTCCTCCGTTCCATCGACGACGACACCGAGACCTTTGCGGTCCCGGCCGACCAGTCCTTTTGTCCCAACGGACTGAACTTCCAGTAGCACATTCGCGAGGGAGACCGCCGGACCCAATACCCACCTGAGCACCCCGGCGCAGTCACCCAACACTCCAACGATCGGCGGGGGAGGTGTCCAATACACACCTCCGCCGTTTCCAATTGGGGTGGGGCGGCAAAGTGCCCGACGGCTTGGGCCGAGTGCCACCCGCCATGGGCCGCGAACGGGAGCGCGGCTCGGGCGAACGACGAGCCGCCGCCTGGGGTCGTGCGACCGCAGCCCTTGCGCCCGTATCCACGGGTGATGCGCCGGCAGTCGCCGCCCGCCAGCTCAACGACGACGACGGAAGGCGAGCCCGCCCGTCAGCAGCAGCCACGCCAGTGAACCCGGGGCACCACCGTCGCTGTGGCAGCCGCAGCCGCCGTCTTCGTCTTGCCCCGCAGAGCTCGAGCCCGAAGAGGAGTCTCCTCCGCCCCCAGGCCCGTCGTCGCCCGTGGTGAACGGAGCCGTCGTGTTCACGCCGCTGGTGGCCGGCATGCCATCGCCACCGCTGGTCTCATCGCTCGCGGTGGTGGCCGAGGAGGAGGTGGACTCTCCGCCTTCCGCGGCCGCGACCTCGATGACGATATCGGCACACTGAAAGTACAGGTCGTCGTTGCCCGGACCCCACGCCCCGTCATCGGTCATCACCTGGATGAGCTGCAGCGTGCACGGATCGCACGGCTCGTCCGGCAGCGTGACCTCCACGGTATGGAGGCCGCCATCCTGGTCGTCGGGAATGTCGTCGAGCAAGACCTCGGGCGAGTTGTACAGGTCGTCGAAACCCGTGGGGCTGACGAAGGCATCGGTCCCGGTGGGATCCAGGGCGATCCGAAAGTGCCCCGTGTGCTGCACGAACTCCTCGAACCGAACGGTGATGGTCTCGCCCGCGGTCAGCACCGTCGGGCGCGCCTCCCCAGGCGGGTTGGTGACGTGACCGCAGGGGTCATCCTTTTGGTGGTCCGGCGTGTAGCGGGCCGAGGGCGTCAGCAGCTCGACATGAGCCTGAGCTTGCCCCGCCGCCAGGCACGGCCCCGCGGTGGCCGTGATCGCGAGCGCGCGGGAGATCCAGCGATGGGAACGGCCAACGAAGACGGGCACGTACCCATCGTAGCGCGAACGCTCGCCCCTCGCCGTCGCGCGAGCACCCGCCGTCGCGCGACGCGATCGGCGGGCCGAGCCAACGTCTGCGGGTGCTCAGCCCGCGTCAGCCAGAGCGTGGGGGGCAAAGACCCCGCGCTCGGTGATGATCGCCGTGACCAGCGCCGCGGGCGTGACGTCGAAGGCGGGATTACGGACGGGGATGTCGGCGGGCGTGGTGAGCACCCCTGCCGGCCGTCGGACCTCATCGCCACGACGCTCCTCGATAGGGATCTCGGCGCCGGTCGGGATGTCCAGGTCGATGGTCGTCCACGGCGCGGCCACATAGAACGGGAGACCATGGTGCTTGCACAGCACGGCGACGGTATAGGTCCCGATCTTGTTGGCGACGTCGCCGTTGCGCGCGATCCGATCGGCGCCGACGATCGCAGCCTGGACCTGGCCCCGAGCCATCAACGCCCCCGCCATGTTGTCGGTGATGACCTCTACGGGGATACCGTCGCGCGCCAGCTCCCACGCGGTGAGGCGACCGCCCTGGAGCACGGGCCGCGTCTCATCGGCGAGCACCGTAATCGCACGGCCCTGGGCATGCGCGCTGCGAATGACCCCCAGCGCGGTGCCGTAGCCGGCCGTGGCCAGCGCCCCCGCATTGCAGTGGGTGAGGATCGTGCCGCCCTGTGGCAGCAGCGGGGCCCCGTGGTCCCCCATCGCGAGGCACGAGGCGAGGTCGTCATCGACATGACGCTGGGCGGTGTCATGCAAGACCGATCGCAACTGCCCGGCATCGGCATCGGCCGGCGCCGCGGCAATGGCCTCACGAATCTGAGCCAACGCCACGAACAGGTTGACCGCCGTGGGTCGGGTATTGGCCAGCCGTGCGCATCCAGCCTCGATGGCCGCCCGGACCGCCGCCGGATCGTCACCGAACCCGTGGGATGCCGCCGACAAGCCCAGGGCCGCAGCACAAGCGATGGCGGGCGCCCCTCGAACCACCATCGTCTCGATCGCCTGCGCGACCGACTCCACGTCGTCGTAGTCGATCCACTGCTCTTGGCCAGGCAGTGCGCGCTGATCGAGCAACCGCAGCCGACGTCCGTCGGGCGAGAGCATCAACGGGCGCACGCCCACGAACGAGGAGCTGGGGCTCGGGGTCGAATCGCTCACGGCTGGGGAGTCTACCCGTTGCTCGGCGGCCGGGATATCACCGTCAGGGCGCCGCGACCGAGGCGAGCGCGAAGCCGGTCATGTCGCTGTACGTGTACGGCTGCTGAAATCCCGTGATCGTGTCGAAGTTGCCCGTTGCCGGATCGATCCGATACGCGTCGTCGGACAGGCTCACCCCCCACACCATCCCCGAAAAATCGACGCCGACGCCGTGCACGTATTGAGGCAGAGCGATGGACTCGACCGGCATCAACGTGGCGGCGTCGATGGCCACCAGCGGATTGCTCCCGATCCACACGCGCCCCTGTTCATCTTCGACGCACCCTCCGTTGCCGCCCGAGTTGGGCAGCGTGTCCCAGGTCTCGGTGACCGGGTCGAACCGCGACAGCGTGGACGCACATGTGAAGACGTAGCCGCTCGCCCCGACCGTCATCCCGTAGCCCGAGGCCGGCATCGGCCAGATGTCGTAGGCGAACGTGCTCGCGTCGACGCGAACCAGCGACCCCTGACCGAGCTGGCTCGCCCAGAAGTTGCCGTCGGGATCGACCGCCCCGCCGTAGAGTCCGAAGAAGTTGGGCACGACCTCTGGGATCTGCACCGAATCGGTGACCACCCCGGTCTCACCGTCCACCCGCAGGACCTCGATGGGACCCTGGTCGATGACGCCCGCGGTCCACACCAGCTCGTCCTCGTACAAGCAGCTGACGGGATCTTGGACGCCGGGAGTCCAGGCCACCGGGCGCTGCGAGATGTAGTTGCCGGGCAAGAACCAGGCACGGCACTCCTCTAGGGCCCACGGTACGGAGACGTCATTCATCGACGTGTCGATCACCCCGTTGTTGTTGGTGTCGACGCAGTCGTTGAGATCGCCGTAGAATTTGGTGAGACCGCCGCTGCGATTGGCCACCGCCACGTTGCCGCTGAGGCTCACCGAGGTTCGCGACGGGCTCCCGGCGCCGTCTTCACGGGTCAGGTAGCGGCCTTCCTCGGCCAGGGTCGTCGTGTTGATCCGAGAGATGGTGCTCTGGGTCGAGTTCGCGATCCAGATATGCCCCGGGTTGACACCGGGTAGCCCGGCCGGACCCACGGGGCTGCAGGGCTGAACCCCAGTGGTGGTACCGCTGCTGTCGGACCCTGCGGTCGTTCCGCTACTGCTCGTGCTCGGGTCGACGGTGGGATCCGTCGTCGGATCCGTCGTCGAGCCCGTGGTGCCACTGGTCGCGGGCCCCGTGCTGTCGGCACTGCTTTGGCCGCTGGCGCTGACAGTGCCTCCCGTCGTCGACCCCGGCCCCACGCTGGTCGACCCCGAAGTGCGGCTGGAGGACCCTTCTCCCTCGGCTCCGGCAGGTCCGGGGTCGAAACAGGCGGGCAAGAGCAAGGACGACGACGCAAGGAGCAACGGCAAGTAACGCATGGGGACGACACCTCGCCGGAGGACAAGCGAAACGACGACCCCCCGGCTACCTGTCATGGTGTCACAACGCGGGAGTCGATCACGCTACGTGTGTCACATTCCTCGAACGCGTGGACGCGAACGACGGCCAGATCGCCGCGAGGACGCGAGCAGGCGTCACCGTCTTCGTCGTCCACGCGTCGCCACCGTCGCCCCGCAGCCGTGCGTTCTCGCCAACGCGTCTGTTGCGCAGATCGCTCGCCATCCCGCCCGAGGCTCGGCCCTTGGTACCCTCCGCTCGCCGCCAATGCCCGTACGCTTCAAGATCGTCTCGGACTTCGACGGCGTATGGACCGAGCAGGATGGCGAGGCGCAGGTGCTCCACGAGCATCTCGTCGACCGCTGTGCCGCGCTGGTCGGCAAGCCGCGCACCGTGACTGCTGCGGACCTCGACGCCCTTGGCGCCGAGGTCCGGGCCGACCCCTCCGCGTACGGGTGGGCTCCCGACGGCCGGATCTCGGCATTTTCCGACGAAGACCCGCTGTGCGCGGTGGCGGGCTTGTGCCAGTTGGTTGCGCGCGCGCAGTCGGGCCAGGCGCACCGCTACCGCGTGGCGATCGAAGAGCGCTGGCCGTCGGTCCAGGCGTTCGCCGAGGAAGGCTTCGTCACCGCGATGAGGCGGTTCCGCGCCGAGCACCCGCCCTCGATCGCCCCCGATGCCCGCGAGCAGCTCCACGCGGTGACCGAGGCCGGGGCGGAGGTCGTGGTGGTCTCCAACTCCGAGCCCAGCAAGCTCGTGGCGTGGTTTTCGGCCGTGGGGATCGACGCAGGCGAAGGTCCCGGCCACACGCTGCGCATCCGCGGCTCGGCCGGCAAGCAGTTTCTGGGCGGCGATCTCGCGATCGATGTTCGGGGCCGACGGATCCACGTGGACCGCCCCCGCTACCGCGAGGCGATCGAGCAGGAGCGGCCCTCGCTGGTCATCGGCGACATCTTCTCGCTCGACCTCGCGCTGCCGCACGTCATGCGCGAGGATGGCCACCCGGCGGCGCCTCGCGCCCTCGCGCTTCGCCGCAACCGTCACACCCCGGCGTGGATCCTCGAAGACCGCGCGGCGGGAGCCATCGACCACGTGGTCGACCGCTTCGGGGACCTCGCCACCGTCGTCGACCCCACTCCGGAGCGCTGAACCTTGCCCGAAGAGTTCCTGCCGAGCTGGCTCGCAAACCTCCTGCCCTCGTGGGTCGAACAACTGCTGCCCATCGCGCTGTTGCTGGCGGTGATCGCAGTCGTGATCGCCCGGCTGCCGAGGGTCGACCTCGACTACGACCCGCGGTACCGCGCCCGCCGGGTTCGCAACTGGCTGCCGGTCGGGCTGCTGTACTCGTTCTTCTACATGGGGCGGTACAACCTGACCGTCGCCAAGCGCGTGTTCGGGGACATGCTCGGCCCTGACGGCCAGTCGCTGATGACCAATGCCGACTTCGGCACGATCTTCGGCGTGGGGGCGACCGTGTACGGGTGCGCCTTCTTGGTGAACGGGCCGATCACCGACCGCATCGGAGGCAAGAAGGCACTGCTCATCGGCGGCCTGGGCACGGCAGTCGCCAACTTCGCCATGGGCTGGGTCACCATGACCCGCCAGACCGGGAACCTGACGCTGGTGTTCGCGGTGCTCTATGGCGTCAACATGTACTTCCAGAGCTTCGGGGCGGTGGGGATCGTCAAGGTCAACGCCCCGTGGTTCCACGTCCGCGAGCGCGGCGTGTTCGGAGCCATCTTCGGCATCTTGATCTCGCTGGGCATCTACTTCGCGTTCGATGTGGGCGGGATGATCACGGGTGCGATGGAGCTGGAGTGGGTGTTCTTCATCCCCAGCGTGGTCATCGGCCTCACCTGGCTGGCGGTGCTGCTGCTGACCGTCGACCGTCCGGCGCAGGCCGGGTTCGACGACTTCGACACCGGAGATGCCTCCTCGGGCGAGGAGCACCTGCCTCCGGATCCGGTGGTCGCGGTGTTCAAGCGGCTGCTGACCAACCCGATCGTCATGACGATCGCGCTGATCGAGTTCTGCAGCGGCTTCCTGCGCCAAGCGATCATGCAGTGGTACCAGATCTACGCCAAGGCGCTGGGCGAGACCGACAGCTTCGTGTTCCAGAACTGGGGCATGCTGCTGTGCTGCGCAGGGATCATGGGCGGCGTGTTCGCGGGGGTCATCTCCGACCGGGTGTTCGGCTCGCGCCGTGGTCCGGTGGCGGCGGTGCTGTATGGCGCGATGCTGGTGAGCGCCATCGTGCTCTCGTTCGTGCTGGGCTCGCCCCTGCTGGGCCCGATCATCATCTTCATGTCCCTGTGCGTCATCGGGGTGCACGGCATGCTGTCGGGAACGGCCAGCATGGACTTCGGGGGGCGTCGCAACGCCGGCATTGCCGTCGGCATCATCGATGGCTTCGTCTACCTGGGTACGGGCGTGATGTCGTTCACCTACGGGCAGCTGCTCCCCGACAAGGGCGCAGGAACCTCGGGGGCCGACGACTGGATCGCCTGGCCGGTCGCGATGATTCCGGTGGCCCTCATCGGGTTCGTGCTCGCGCGTAGGGTGTGGAACGCCCGGCCCAAGGGCGGCGCCCAGGAGTCCAAGTAGCCTCGGCACGGCCATGAACGCACCGAGACCAGCCCGCGACCGTGTCGTGTCCCTGGTCTTGCTGCTCGGTGTGGTGGCGATGCTCGGCGTGCGCCTCCACGTGCTCGACGACGACTTCCCCAACCCCGATCTGGCTGGCATCGTCTACGAGGCCGAGCTCATACTCGATGGCGGGCGTCCGCATGTGGACACGGTGGGGATCAAGCCACCGGGCGCGTTCGTGATGGTGGCAGCCGTGATCGCGGCTCTGGGTCGGTCGCTCGAAGCGGTCCAGCTCGCGCACGCGCTGTGGCTGCTGCTGGGCGGGCTGGGCGTGTGGTGGGCCGCGCGAGCCCTGCACGACCGCGAAGACGAGCCTCAGCTCGGACCCCGCTGTGCCGCGATCGCCACCGCCGTCTATCTCGTCAGCGCGGCGATGTTCTCCTACAACTACTCGTCGTGGATGACCCCAGCCCACGCGCTGGCCGTGGGCATGGCGATGCGAGGGCTGCGACGGGACTCCTCGCGCTGGCAGCTGGGCGCTGGGGCGCTGGCCTTGGTCGCGTTCGTCGTCATTCAGCGGGCGGCGGTGCTGGGCCTGTTGCTGCCCGCGCTGTGGATGTGGGCGCGGCGTCGCGGGTGGCCTGGCGCGCGCCCACGGGTGTTCGCGCTGTGGATCCTCGGCGCCGCCGCTGCGGTACTGCCCTGGGTCGTTTGGTACGCCGACGCGCTGGACACGTTGTGGGGTGCACTCGTTCCCGTTGCGACCGCCCTGGACTACCGCGCCGCGGCCGGAGGCGGCAGTGCGACATCGCTGGTGCGCGGGCTCGGACTGGTCGCGACCGTGTTTTGGTTTCCACTGAGCCTGGTCGTGTTGGCTGCGGTGGCTTCACGACTGGACGCCGCACGCGACGATCGTGGTCTGTGGGTCCCCGGTGTCGCCTGGCTGCTGGTCTCCGTGCTGGGCACGAGCTTGGGCGGCATGCGGTTCTTCCTGCACTACCTGGTGCAGTACGCCCCCGCGTTCGGGTTGCTCGCGGGACACCCCGCCCTGGCTCGACTCGGAGCGCGGGCGATGCCACCGGTGGCAGCTCGAGGCGCGCGGGTCCTCGCGAGTGTCCTCGCCGTCGCTGGCATTGCCCAGCTGGTGGAGATCGGCCTGGGCAAGGGTCACCGCTACGAAGCCATGGCGCGGCGCTTGTCGGGAGGCCAGACCGCCAGCCAAGCCGCAGGGGCGCACATCCGTCAGCGCAGTGCCCCCGACGACACCATCTTCGCGTGGGGCTGGACCGCGTGGCGTGTGTACTACTGGGCCCAGCGCCGCTCGCCCAGCCGCGTATACCGACCGCTCGGGGCGGTGACGACCTTCAACACCAACACTGCCTTCGATCCGGGGCGCAACATCGAGTTCCGCGACGGGCCGCTGGCCCGTGAGTTGATCGAGGCCTTCGACCGCCATCCTCCGCGGTACTTCGTGCTCAGCCCCTCGATGGTCCAGACCTTCGGGGCCCGACCCGATCCGCTGCACGACTTCGTCGCCCTGCGCGATCGGCTGGCCGCCGACTACATACCCGAGGCCCAGTTCGGCGATCTTCGGCTGTTTCGAAGGCGCACCGTCGCGCCAGGCACGACGCCGCCCCCCCTCCACGAGCGTTGAGCCCCGCGGCGAAGGGAGCCCGATCGAGCGCCATCCCGTAGCCGCGGGCACCCGCCCACGACGCCCCGCCGTTCATCGACGCTGCGTACGGGTGGCCGCCGGCCCCTTGCTCCGCCGGTCATCGACGCGGCGCGGTCGAAGTGTCCGCCCGAGGTGGCTCAGGGATCGGTGCTACCGACACACCAGATGTTGCTGGTGAATCCCGGCTGCCCGAACGTCTGGCAGCAGCCCCGCGCGATGACCTGCGAAGAGCCATAGCCGGTGAGAAAGCCGTGATAGTTCGTCCCCGATGTGACGGGAGCCCCGATCGCCTGATTTTGCGTGTAACCGGTCGCGCTCGGGATCGGGGGCAAGGCGAACCCGTTGTTGATCCTCCGGCTCCGCACGGAGGCCTTCATGTCGGCCGGAACGTTGACCCACGGACCTTTGGCGACCAGCTTCACCTGATGCATGCAACCGGTATAGGCGTACCCCGCGGTGACATACGTGGGCCAGAAGCTAAAGGCGCGAACCCGCGTACGGCGTCCGCCCTGAGTGTTGAACGATTGCTGGTAGGCGCGGAACTCGTCCTCGCCGTCGTCGACGGCGCTCCACTGCTCGATCGCCGTATCGACCGCCGATTCGAACCAACTCTGCACCGCGTCCGCTGAGTCGCCGGCCAATAGCCGCTCGTAGCTCTCCCGCAGGATCTGTTGGGCGGCCTCGGTTCCCACCGCTTCACACAGATCGCCGTAGTCCTCACACCCAAACGGCTGCGCGTGGCGGTCGAGCCAGTCGTCGACGGTCATGTCGACGTCGGTCACTGCCCACACCCCGCGGAGCTCGGCCTCGCTCAAGCCCAGAAAGTACCCTTCGTCGCCATCGTCGACCGGGCTGACGTCGCATGCGGGGCTGATGACGAGCCCGAAGACGAGCCCGATCATCGGGACCCACCGGAGCATGTTTTCTTTGTCTTGCATGATTGAGTAGTTCACCGAATCTGCAAGATTTTCACCGCCCAAGCTGCGCCCAATCGCCGCTCATCTACCGCTCATGTGCCGGTTTGGCCTCCACTGCCAAACCGACAGGGAGGATGCCTCCCTGTTCTTCCACGAGCACCCGAGAGGACGACCCCTGACTCGACGATCGCCGAGCCAGGGCACGACGTCTCGCTACTGGCCGTAGCGCCACATCTCGCCGCCGCCGCCACCGACGACCATCGAGCCGTCGTCGAACAGCTGGACCGCCGACAACGCCCCAACGCTGCCCAGGTCCTCGGGCGTGATGTCTTCCCACGTCAGCCCCGCGTCCTGGGAGATGACCACGAAGCCACCCGCGGAGGTCGGAATCTTCTCACCCACGGCGACCACGGTATCGCCCACGACGTCGAGGTCGTTGATCCCGGCCTGGTACTCGATGCCGGAATCGGCCAGCTCCACCTGCTGCCAGTCACCCGCGGCGTACGGATCGCCGTCGACCACGTAGATGAGCGGGAACCGCTCGCTCTGATCGTGCCCGGCGACGATCATGTGGGTGGTGCTCCACATGTGCATGTCGTGCAGCTCGCCGTCGCGGGTGTCGGGCTGCAGCAGCACCGACTCGAAGTGGAACGTGGCCCCCGGAAGCTGCGAGGGCAGGTGCACCCGCGCGGGGTCGTTGATGAGGCTGCCGACGGCGTAGAACTGCTCGTCGAACGCCATGATCCGTCGCACCTGGAAGGCCGGGGCATTGTCGGGGTCGGCGATCGCCGCCTCGCTGATGCTGTGGTGCTCCTCGAACACCCCTCCGGCGGGACGATAGGCGGCCGACGTGCCCGTGAGCGAGTCGACGAGGATCTGCCCGGCCGGCGTCACCGCGGCGTTCTCACCCTGGCCGACCGAGGTGAAGGCGTTGTTGCTCGGCGTGTACAGCCCCGTGAGCTCGAGGTCGTCGGGGGTCGTCTCGTCGATGGACCACAGCGAGAAGCCGTCGAGCTGATCGGTGCCCGCGCCGTAGAGCACACCGTCGGGCCCGCGGCGGATGTCCATGGTCCGCACCTCGTTGAATGCGGAGTGGCTCTCCCGCGTGGCGCCGCCGTCGATGGTGGTGAACAGCCCCTCGCCCTCCGCGTTCTCGCCACATCCCGCGAACCCGGTCGACGCGTCGTCGAACCACATCGCGTTGGTTGCGGAGCCGCCACAGGGCCCGGCCAGCTCTGACCACTCCAGAAGTCCGCCTCCGGTCTCGTCGGCGGCGTCCTGTCCCGCGGTGCTGTCGCCCGTGTCGGAATCTTCGCCACCGGTCGTCTCCCCCCCGTCATCGGTCGGGGTTTCACCCGAGGTGGATCCCGGGCCGGGCTCGTCGGCGGGCGACAGATCGCACGCAAGAGCGGTCGCAACGGCACAAAGAGCAAGGGAACGCATCATTTCGTGGGTCATCGTCGTTCGTCTCCGGCAGGTCATCGGCCTGCGCGGGAACAAGAGGGCGACCAAGCCCAATCGGATCACGGAAATTTCACGCGTAATCCCACGCGGCAGTGCAACGGCGGATCCGCGTCGGGGCACGCCGTACACCGACGGGCCATCACTCGTCGGGCCCAAACCGGGCCGCCGAGCTCGAGCCGCTCGCCCCACAGCGATGACCGGGAGACGGTTCCCGTGCTCCTGGTGCGGTCAAGACATCAAACGGCGAGCGTCGTCGCGGCCGGTCGTCATGACTCACCCGGCTACACGGACGCAGCCTCCCGAAGGCCACGGCACCGCCGAGCTCATGCCTCGGCTTCGCGCTCGGTTCGTCCCCGGCTGCGCGCGCCGAGGTATCCGGCGATCGCACCGAAGCAGGTGGTGAACACGATCTGCGCCGCATCGACGGCGGGCATCGTGATCCATGCCAACCCCGACGCCACGACCAACATCAACATCGCGGCAACGATCCGCGCCTCCTGGCGGCGCCGCTGCAGGCGGTACTCGTGACGGTGCCGCTGCTCCGCGCGCTCGATGGTGTGGCGGTGCCGTTGCTCACGACGAGCGATCGATAGCCGTCGCGACGCCAGCTCGCGCGCGATCTGACGGTCGTGCTCGTCCTCTTCGCGCTCGTTGCCGTCGCGGCTGCGCTCTTCGAGCGGCGGCGGGCAGGAGACAGTCTGGAAGCGATCAGGGCGAGGCTGGGCTGGGCCCGGGCGCTCTTCCGACAGCGGCGCGAGATCGTCCACTGGCTCGGGCGGTAGCTCGAGCGTGCGTTCTAGATCGTCGGGCCTGGACATGGCTGTCTCCCGCGAGACAGCCGAGCCATGTCGTGACCGGGGCTGGACGCCCACGGCGCCAGCGTTCGTTCACCACAACAGCTCGACTGCGCGTTCCTCATCTCCTTTCACTAGGCGTACCTCGTACCCCTCGTCTCTCTGACGCAAGAACCAGTCGTACAGACGCAAGGCGTTGCGAACTGTTTCTGCATTCGACTGCGCATCGCTCCGTTCACGAATCGACTCCAGTCGTTCGTACGCAGTGTTGGAGAAGTCGATCTGTACTCGACGTCGTGCCCCCGCCGTTCGCTCTGCGGTCGTGGCCGTCCCCCCGCCTGATTCGGCCGCCAGCGTTGCAGTCTTCGTCCTGGAAACCATTGTGTGGCTACCGTCCTTCCGTCGCGTCTTCGTGGTCGCAGTTCACTGTGGGTCGGCGGTGCCGCCTCCCCGTCCCGGACTGCGACGCTGCCAAAGAAACATCGCGCTCAACTCGAGCCAAGACTCATCGGCAGGGTCGCTCCTGGTGCCGAAGCGGATCCAGGTCGTCGATGATCAATCGCTCGTGACCATCGTCGCCCGGCTCTCCCGGCTCCCCGGGCTCCCCGGGCTCCCGCCCCGGTAGCGGACGACGAGCAGGCCCCGACCGTCCCGGGATGGGTCGCGTCATGCGATCCGCATCCCGTCGAGTCGACGCCCAAATCGTTCGCCGCTGCCGCCACTTCCCCATCAATCCCCTGGACACCACCACCTCCTGGACACGACCGATCGCTCGAACGCTTCACGGCCCCATCCCCTTTCGTGGAGGTAATGATAATCCTGATTTTTTCCGGGTCCACTCGGTATGGGCTCCCCAACAACTCCAATAATCAACATGTATGGAGTGTTTGCCAATCCATTATTT
Source organism: Deltaproteobacteria bacterium (assembly GCA_022601155.1). Taxonomy (GTDB): domain Bacteria; phylum Myxococcota_A; class Polyangia; order Nannocystales; family Nannocystaceae; genus Paraliomyxa. The sequence continues at coordinate 18,929 of JAHZJA010001451.1, forward strand.
GTGGGATTCGACATACACAGCAAGTTGGTTGATATCCGGATACCGACTACACCATCCATATATGCATGATATCAAGAGTGAATTCTTGATGAGCGGTTCCGCACAGGCAGGAACCTCAGCTAGAGCCAATAGCAGCCGCGCGCGTGACGACAACGACCGCCCGTAGGGGTTGTTCGTCGAGTTGCCCAGATCACGATCCCGTCCGCCCGGCCGATGGCGGCGGACTCGCCCCCTGATGTGCAGGGCGCGGCGCCATGAGCCCCGGTTGTAAGCCGCGACGACCGCCACCGTTTCCCCCCCGTGCACCGGCTCGCAACCTGGATGATCGCAGCAACGATGGTGGCCGGATGTGCGGGTCGCAAGACCGAGTCCTCGGTCGCTCCGGCGCAAGCCCCCACCGAAGACCCCAGCGCTCGCTCCGAGGGTCGCACCATCTCGACGGCCGCCAAGCGCATCTACATGCTCGGCGAGACCCGCTACGCGGAGGGGCGCTTCGACGAGGCGGTCGCGCTGTGGGGCCACGCCATGCTCCAGCTGCCGGCGGATCCATCGGCCGACCCGGTGCGCCACAAGCTGCTCGCGCGGATGGGCTACGGCCTGCTCCAGGCCAACGCGGCCACTGGCGATCCTTCTTATCTCGTCGACGGGCAGGCGATGTGCGAGCTGTATCTGGAGCAGCACGAGGCTCTGTTCGGCGACACCGACAAGGCCAACGCCGAGCGCGGCGAGATCTATGAGCTGCTGTACGAGTTCGACTCGCGCATCGACCTCCTCGAGACCGGCTCCGATGAAGCCGATACCACCGAGTCAGACGAGCCGAGCGACGCAGCATCCGAGACCACACCCGATCGCGTGGCGCAGACCGAGCCAGATTCCGAGCCGTCCGACGAAGAAGGCGAGGTCCGCCTCATTCGCGTGCGCAGCTTCGCGTGGGCCGATCCCGACGATCCCACCGTGCGCGCCTTCCTCCGCGACGACCGATTCACGGGACCTTCGATGCTCGACTGGAGCAAGGACCAGGTGAACGAAGCCCGGGTTCTGGTCCGTGCGGGTGCGGTGCCTCGGGCGCTGGGTGACAGCGCCACCCTCGCGATGCGCCGTGCCGCCCGCGAGCAAGGCATGGCGGTGATCGAGCAGGCCCGACCCGCGCTGGCTCGATGCTACGAGGTTGCCGTCACCCGAGACTTCGTCCCCGCGGTGCGCGTGGAGCTGGAGCTGACCGTGGCCACCGACGGCGTGATCCAACAACCCCGGCTATCCAAGGGCGGGCTGGTGGACGCGATGGGCGACGTTTGCATGGCGCAGGCGCTGCGCGACGTGAAGCTGCCCGACGTCGCACAGGCCAAGGCCTTGTCGGTGTGGCTGCCGATCCACTTCTTCTTCCAAGACGCGACCATGGCCAGCGAGCTCTCGCTTCGCTCACGGGGCGGCAGCAACCAGGGCTACGAAGGTGCCGCCCAGAAGTTCGAACTGGGCTCGATCGAGGCGTTCGCACCGAGCGCGGGCGAGCACCTGCTCATCGTCGCGCCGCCCACCACCCTGCGGCACCCCGAGACGCTCATCCAATAGCGTCACCACAGCGGTGGTCGCGGTCCACGGCCCGACCACCAGCGCCCCGTGCCCGGATCCACTGCGACCCCACCCGGCCGGCGGCCGTGGGGTACGCGATCCTCGCGCGAGGGTTAATCGCCGATTAAGTCCATTAAGCGAGCCACGGCTCATCCTGCGGGCATGAACGACATCGTCTCCCGCACGATAGGCCTCGCGGCCCTCGCTCTGGGCGTGCTCCTTGCTCCCGCCTGTGATCAGGTGGAGGAGGTCCAGCTCTCCGATCTCCAATTCGAACAGGCGCTGGAGACCGCCGACGTCGTCGAGGTCGAGGACGTCACCACTCGACTCACACGCGCCGACGACGGCCGGATCGTCAAGCACAGCTCGGCCCCCGTCTGGATCGAGTTCACGCAGGGAGGCCAAACCCATACGGCCGGAGGCACCATCAGCTGCACGGCCTCATGCAAGGGAACCGGATGCGGAGTGAAGGGGTGCGACCTTTCGGGAGGCAACTGCACGGGGGCCATCTGCTCGAGCTCGGGGCTCCCGTGCCCGCCGCCCACCTGCACCAAGAAGAGCAGCGGCGGTGGTGAAAAGGAGTTCAACGCCCCGCTGGGACTGACCCCCCAATGAGCTCCCGGAGCCAGACGGCGACGATCGGAGCGCTCGTCATCGCCAGCCTCGCCGCAGCCTTCGCGCTCGGCGGCGTTGGGACCTCGCCAGCACGAACCGAGCTCACCGACGCGGAAGATCGGGCGGTGTGGGCCGAGCTGGACGAGGTCCTGCTCCCCCGTGCCATCGCGGAGTCACGCGACCAGACCGTCCCCGCCGTGGCGCGATTCGTGGTCGGTGACGATGGCGACTACCGAGCCATCGAGGTCGAGTGCCGGGGAAACTGCGAGTCCGGCCGCTGCGGGGAACGGTTCCGCCCCGGCTGTCGGGAAACCGAGCACTGCGAACGAACCACGTTCGTGGTGGACATGTCCTTCGACAGCGAAGCAGAGGCGTTCGCCTGGCTCGACCAGTGACATCGGCGCGCCGGTCCACGGCGTGCCTCCTACCCCTCCCAAGACCAGGTGGAGCCCCTCGTTCGGCGTGATCGTCGCTGTAGGGCCGTCGGCGGGCCCCCACGCCGAGATTTGGGATATAACGGCCCCTGGGGGGAAGCGAGGCCGGCTGTTGGCCGTGCGCCGCTCCCTTGGGAGGCCTGATGCACGACCGCGGCACTCGGAACAACTCGGCTCGATGGGGCACTGCCCTCGTCCTCATGGCGCTCGCCACGGCGGGGTGTAGTGAGGCCGATGGCCTGCTGCCGTCGCAACCCGCCGACACCACGGTCAAGGTCGACTTCGAACACCGGCCGCTGCCCAACATCCCGCTGCCCAACGACCTGGCGACGCGCTGGGATCCGTCCTCGCGCACCGACATGCGGATCAACGCCTCGCTGGTGGCCCCGACCGGCATCGAGCGCCGCACCCGAGCCCTGATCGATGGGCTGGACGGCTGGGGCGTGTATCAGCCGATCACGATCCCGTTCACGGGGCCGATCGATCCGATGTCGGTGGTGGCGCGTCACCGCGAAGACGACTACGAGCTGAGCAACGACGCCATCTACCTCATCAACATCGATCGCGACTCGGAGGAGTTCGGCCGCATCCACCACCTGGATGTGGGCAACGGCAACTACCCCGTGATCCTCGAGCGCATCGACAACTACGGGACCAACGACCCTCGGGGTTGGACCTTGTCGGTGATGTTCGAAGAGGAAGACGAGGACCTCAACGGCAACGGCAAGCTCGACCCCGGCTCCGATGAAAACGGCAACGGCCGGATCGATCCGGGCGAGACACCGCCCGAGGACAACGACGCCGACGGCGTGCTCGACACGCCGAACTACCTGCCGGGTGCGGACCCCCACCGGGCCGACCTCGCGGGGCGGGCCGACGCCCTGATGACCTTCTACGAGAAGGAGACACACACCCTCATCGTCTCGCCGATGACGCCGCTGCAGGAAAAGACCACCTACGCGGTGGTGGTGACCCGGCGCATTCTCGACGAAGACGGAGAGCCCGTCGGTTCTCCCTACGCCTACATCAACCACGGCGAGCAGACCGAGGATCTTCGCCCGCTGTTCGACGTGCTGCCCTCGTACCTGCCTCCCGAGGACATCGCGTTCGCCTTCTCGTACACCACCGAGTCGATCACCGACGACTGGATCGCGGTACGCGAAGGCCTGTACGGCTACGGGCCGCAGGCGCATCTGGCCGACGACTTCCCGGCCGAGGTCAGCGAGCTGTTGCCGCTGCGGCGCACCGAAGAAGGTGACGTGTTCGAGGGCGCCAACCCCTACGTGTTGCCCCACGAGAACTGGGCTCATCTGCTGCCCGCCCTCCTGGGAGCCTTCACGGGCGGCTTCGATCCGTTCTCCCAGCAGCAGCTGGCGCTGGTCGACAGCCACGACTACGTCGACTTCCACGCGATGGGCGTGATCGACTCGCCGCAGCTGTTCAATCGCTTCGACGCCGACGGCCTCCGTCTTCCGCTCGACGAGCAATCGTGGCCCACCACGCTCGACCGCGAGGCCGCGACGGCCCGCCACGAGGAGATCCCGTTTTGGCTCACCGTGCCCCGCAAGGAGGTCTCGGTCCGCGCCGAGGGCCAGATGGCTCCGCTGGTCATCCTCGGCCACGGCTACACCAGCAATCGCGCGGGTGAGCTGGTCGGCTTCGCCGGTTTCTTGTCGATGTTCGGGGTGGCCGTGATCTCGATCGACAACGTCGGACATGGCCTCGCCATCGACGACGCGACCCGCGAGCAGGCGCTGGGCCTGCTGGGTGGCACGGGGCTCGACATCACCCTCGATGCGCTCGAGCGCGGCCGCGCCGAAGACCTCGACGCGGACGGCCTGGTCGACAGTGGCTCGGACTTCTGGACCGCCTACCTGTTCCACATGCGCGACATGGTGCGGCAGTCGGCCCTCGACTACATGCAGCTCATCCGCATCGTCCGCACCTGGGACGGGGACAATCGCTGGAGCTTCGATGTCAACGGTGACGGCCAGCCCGATCTGGCGGGAGACTTCGACGGCGATGGCGTCGTCGACGTGGGCGCGGACTCTCCGATCTATGTCGTCGGAGGATCGCTGGGCGGCATCATGGCCACGACCATGGGCGCCGTCGAGCCCGAGGTGGCTGGCATCATCCCCATCGCAGGTGGCGGTCGCATGACCGATATCGGCAACCGCTCCCGCCAGGGTGGTGTGCCCCAGGCGGTGATGATGCGCGTGATGGGCCCGCTGTTCCTCGTGGACGTGATGGCCAACGGAGACACCGCGCTGTCGACCCAGGTCGTCGAGCTCAACCGTCTGCGCCAGTTCCCCATCACCACGCTCACCAACTGCCCCGAGGGCCAGCTCGACTGCGAAGACGCCGAGCGCGACGCCGAGATGGCGACCCAGCCGTGGGACACCTTCTACGGGATCAACCTCGACAACGGTGAGATCGACTGCGGCTATGTGCTCCCGCAAGACGGCGACACGGGTGTGATCGGGCGGGCCCGCCTGGGCATTCCGTCCGACACCAACGACCGCATCGAGCTACGGCTGTACCGAGGGCCGGTGTTGAAGACCGGCTCCGAGGAGTGCGAGCTCATCGAGGAGCCCGGCGATCCCCGGGTGATCACGATGATGGAGCAGCCGTTGGACGACGAGGGCAATCCCCGTACGTACGAGGGCGTGCCCATCGAGGCCGGCGAGCTGCGTGCGCTGACCGAGGGCTACGGCCTGCACCGGGCCCGGCCGGAGTTCCGCCGCTTCATGAGTTTGGCCCAGCTGGTGGTCGACCCGACCGACCCCGGCGTGCTCGCGCGTCACCTCGCCGCTCAGCCGCTGGTCTATCCCAACGTGGGCGACCAGACCGGGGCGGGCTTCTTGCTCGTGACCACCGTGGGCGACATGGCCGTCCCCGCCAGCAGCGGGATCACCGTTGGCCGTGCCGCGGGCGTGATCGACTACCTCCAGCCCGACAATCGCTACGGCAAGCCCGTCAACCAGGTGTTGATCGACACCTGGACGGCCGAGTCGGTCAACGGCCTGGGCCGCGTGCCCTACGGATCGTTGCCACCCTCGGACGAGGTTCGTGGCCTGCTCGGCCTGGACGAGACTCTGGGCTCGCACATCGACGTCGAGAACTTCTCGGGCGGCCAGGACATCTGGGGCTCGGACATGATGCGCCTGGAGCCCGGGTTGGGCCTGGTGATGCGCGAGGACGCCAACGGTAACCAGCTCGACGGGCTCTCCGGGGCGGTGTTCCCGATGTCGGTGCCCGAAGGTCAGCACGGATTTGCGTTGCCCGGTCAGATGACCGACTGGGCGATCAAGATCTGCCAAGCCACCGAGGGCGTCTCGTCGCCGGACTGTGCGCCCGCCAACTTCGTAGGCCAGACCTATGATGTCGGCTGGACGATGTTCCACATGTTTGGCACCTGGGTCCGCTCGGGGCGCCAAGACGACCCGCTGACCTCGGGGGTCTGCTGGGCGAAGGAGAGCTGCAATGACCTGCCGCTGACCCCCGAGCCTCGCGATCCCGAGACCTTGCCCTAGGCCCCGAAACATTCGGGAAGACCGATCGCCCGGGCCGGCACGTTCCTCGGCGGCTGGTGTTCCAAGAAGCTGGTCCGCTCCTTCCGCGTCAACCACGAGTTTGGGCTCAACTGGCTCCACCGGTCGCGGCGAGATATCGGCCGGCATCACCGACGGCCTCAATGACACGATAAATTACGCGGCGGCTGTCGGGGCCACGCGCCGTCGGTCGTCTCCTTGGCAACGGGCCTTCGCGCCCAAACTCGAGGAGACGAGAGACGATGTCCAGCAGCAGGGGATTCGTATGGTTCGACAACCGCAGCCACCAGCCAGAGCAGACCTCGGGGTTCTACGAGGCCCTGCTCGGGTGGTCTCCCACCGAGGGCCCACCCGGCATGACCATGTTCGCGGGCGACAGTGGACCCTGGGCCGGGGTCAGCGCCGCGCCCAACGACACCGCGGGCTGGCTTCCCTATGCGGAAGTGCCCGACCTCGATGCGGCGACCGACAAAGCCACCCGCCTGGGCGCGACGGTGGTGAGCCCTCGTGCCAAGGGACCCGCCGGCTCGTTCACGGTGGTCCAGGACCCAGGCGGAGCACGACTGGCGTTGTGGCAAAAGGGCTGAGCTCGACACGGAGGCCACAGTGAGCGCGACCTATACGCTGCTCATCTACGCATCGCAGCCGGCCAAGCCGCTCACGGAGGCGGAGCAAACGATGGCACTGCAGCGTCATCGTGCGCTCCAGGCCGAGCTCGATGCCCACGGCGACCTGATGTCCGTGGCACGGCTCGATGAGCCGTCCTCGGCCAAGACGGTGCGCTCGACCGACGGTGCCACCCGGATCCTCGACGGCCCCTATGTCGAGAGCAAGGAGTGGCTGGTGGGGCTGTACCTCATCGAGTGCGCCAACGAAGACGTCGCCCTCGAGCGGGCCCGCCTCATCTGTTCACGCAACGACATCTGTGTCGAAGTGCGTCCGGTGACGTGGCGACGCTCGCCGTGACGACGACCGACGACGAGCTCCACGCGGTGGTCCGCCGCGTCTACCCGCGGGTGCTGGCTCGTGTGCTGCGAACCAGCCCCGACCTCGAAGCGGCGCAGGACGCCGTCCACGATGCGATCGAGCGGGCGCTGTCGACCTGGCCTTCCCGAGGACGCCCCGAGTCTCCGGAGGGATGGCTGGTGACCGTGGCCCGCAACCGCCGGATCGACGGGGTGCGCCACCAGGTGAGAGTGGATCGGCACTGCTCCACGACCGCCCCGATACTGCGCGACACCGCCTGGTCGCCGCGCGCGGTGGAGCCCGAGCTGCTGCTGGCCGGCGGGTGGAACGACGACATGCTGCGACTGGTGTTCACGTGCTGCGACCCCGTGCTGGGCCTCGATGAGCGCACCGCCCTGACGCTTTCGATGGTCGCCGGGCTCTCCACCGCCGAGATTGCCCGTGCGTTCTTGGTCTCGCGCCGCACGATGGAGCAGCGGCTGACCCGCGCCAAGCGTCGGCTCCGCGCCCGGCGTGACGACTACGCCCCCGTGGGGCCCCACGTCGCTCCCCAGCGACTCGATGCCGCGCTCGCCGTGGTGCACCTGGTGTTCAACGAGGGCTACTGGTCGGGAAGCGATCAGGCACCGATCCGCCGTGAGCTGTGCACGCTGGCCCTGGGCCTGGCGCGCTCGCTGCAATCGCTGCTGCCCAACGAAGCGGAGGTCGACGGGTTGCTCTCACTATTGCTGCTCCACGACGCGCGCATGTCGGCGCGTTTCGACGACGAAGGCCGCCCCATTCCCCTCCCCGAGCAGGACCGGTCGCGCTGGGATCGAGCCCGGGTGGCCGAGGGCAGCATGCTGCTGCAGGCCACGCTCGCGCGTGGGCATGTGGGCCCGTTCCAGCTGGAGGCAGCGATCGCGGCGGTCCACACCACGGCCCGCAGCGCGGCGCAGACCGACTGGCCGCAGATCGCCGAGCTCTATCAGCTGCTCGCCGAGCACCGTCCTTCGCCGGTCGTCCGGGTCAACCAAGCGTTCGCCGTCGCAAGAGCCCAGGGCGCCGCCGTCGGGCTCGCCCTGCTCGACCGCGAAGACCACGAGGCGCTGGCCGAGTACCCCTACGCCCACTTGGTCCGGGGCGCCTTGTTGGGCGAGCTGGGTCGCACGGCCGAGGCCCTGGCCTCGCTGGACCGCGCCGCCTCGCTCGCCCGCAACTCCACCGAGGCTGAGCAGATCCGCGCCCGCGCTCGGGCGCTGGCCAACCTTCGCACGTGAATACTGCCTTCGGGTGTCGGACCTCGGCCACTTCGGTCGTCCGCGATGTGCAGTTCGACGAGCGCCATCGCGGCGTCGCGGACGGCCGGAGACCTCATCATGCTGACCACCCTGCTCACTGCGACCCTCGCCTCGACTTTGGCCATGCTGCCCTGGAACCCGCCCCCAGGTCTGACGTGCGAGCCCGTCGAAGGCACCATCACCCTCACCCCCGATCCCAGCTGCGCCATCGCGAGCTCGCCGTGGCGCAGCTGGCTGTTCCCCCAGTCCACCTTCATCGAGGTTCCTGGCGTGCCTACGTGCTTCATCGCCGAGACCACGGTGACCATCGGCGGCCATGACTACGTGGGAAGCTCCGAGCTGGGGCGCACCGACAACACCTTCCCTGCTCTGCCGGCCCCGCTGTTGCTCGCCACGGCGGCGCACGTCTTGGAGCTCGACCCGGTCGACGGCGGCCCGATGGGCACGATCTTCTTGCGCCATGTGGGCGTCGTCGACACGGCTGCGTTTACCGTGCAAGAGGAACTCAGCGTGCTCGGAGGCGTGGGCTCGTGGCTCGCGGCCAAGGGCACCCTGGAGCTTTCGGGGGATCCCCTGGCTGGGGCCACCATGGACGGCACGCTTTGCGGGTTGCCCTGGCTGCTGCCATAGCGCTCCACGGAGGCTCGCGGCCACCCCGCGGGCCTCCGCACGGCAAAATCGGGAACCAGCGAAGGATGACCCACGCGGCGTACTACCCGAGATGAAAGCTTGACCATGACTCGCCTCGTCTCCCTTCCATTGCTCGTCTGCCTCTCCATGTCGTTTGGCCTCGCCGTCGGCTGCGATCTCGAATCCAAGTCGGTGGGCGACCCCAGCGACTCCGGCCCCAACAGCGACACCGAGGTCAGCCCCGACCCCGAGGTCGACCCCATCTGCTACTCCGATTTCCTGCCTGCCGATGGTTTCGGCTGGCAGAGCGATATCGGGCTGCCGCTGCCCACCAACACGGGCGCGCAGACGGAGGACGGTCGCCCTTCGGTCGTCGCGACGTGTCAGGCCGAAGGTGGGATGTCTTGTGACATCGACACGATCATCACGCGTGAATCTGCGCTGTGTATCGCCGAGGACCTGGGCTTGCCGCCCGGCATCGGTGACATCACCGCGTCCTTGGTCTACCACCACGGTCACGATCGCCCCGTGTGGAACCTGTCCAACCTGCTGTCGTCAACGCCCGACGGGTGTGAGGCCAATGGCCAGGCGTTCACCATCGATGCCTCGACGGGCGCACCGCTCAACATCGAGACGGAGTGGAACGCCTTTTGTTGAGTGCGTGGGGGCGTGCGACGGCGTGATTTCGCGCGGCGATCTTTCTCGAATTTCCATGGTCACCCCCGAAGCCCGGATGCCCAAGGGATTGTGGGACGGTGTGTCGCCATGCGAACGCGTCCTCCCACGACCCGAATCCAGGCCAGACGACCATGATCAATCGACGCACACCAACCCCCACTCGCTCCCCGTGGACCGCGCTCGCGGTCACGGCCGGATGCACGCTGGCCCTGTTTGCCGCGTGCGCGGTCGACCAAGAGCCCAATGACGATCTGACGATCCGCGCCGCCGAGGAGCAGTTCGGCGAGAGCGACAAATTCGACGACTACTGCGGTCCAGGGTTCTGCGAAGGCGGGAGCTTCTGCGACCAGTGCGTCTGCTACATCCCCACCGCGCCGATCTCGATCGCGGCGTGTGGGTGTGATCTCATCGATCCATCATGTGGCGTCGGCGAGTGCGTCAATGGTTCTTATTGCGACGGTCCCGGCTGCCCGGGCTCGGCGGTGTGCTGGTCACCCGATTCCCAGGTCTCGCAGGTCATGTGCCAGGGCGCCGAGCTGGGCAAGGACTGCGGCGGCTCCGAGTGGTCGTGCGACGACGCCGGGTCGTACTGCGGCCCCGACGGCTGCTCATCGCCAACCTCGGGGGTGTCTCAGCTGGTGTGTGAGTGCGGGCTGCTCGACCCCGCCTGCGGCCTCGGCTCGTGCTTCGGTGGCTCGTACTGTGATGGTCCGGGCTGCCCCGGCTCGGGTGTCTGCTGGGCACCCAACACCACCGTCTCGCAGGTCATGTGCCAGGGCGGCGTGCTCGACGACTGCGACGTGACCGCGTTCGAGGACTGCCTGCAGCCCCCGACCAACATGGTTGCGTGGTGGACTCTCGACGAGACCTCCGGGACCCTGTCCAACGACGAGACCTGGTACGCCAACGATGGCACCCATGTCGATGCGCCGACCCCCGTGCCGGGGATGGTCGATGGTGCGCTCGAGTTCGATGGCGTCGACGATGCGGTTCAGGTGCCAGACGACTCGAGCCTCGACTTCACCGATGGCGTGTTCTCGGTCGACTTCTGGATCCACCCCGATGACACCGAGACCCTGGGCACCATCATGCTCAAGGGCGCGCCCTCACCCGACCACTTCTTCCTCGGCGGCGCAGGCTTTCACCTGTACTACGCCAATGGCCACATCCTCGGGTTCTTTGCCAACGGGTCCTCGGGCCTTCAGCTCGACCTGTCGCCCAACTTCACCCACCACGTCAACGCGGGGCAGACCCACTTCGTGGCGGTGACCGTCGATCTCGACGACAGCATCCACCTGTACGTCGACGGCGTGCTGGCCAAGACGAGCGGACCGCTGAGCATGGGTTCGTTCAACCTGGGTAGCAACGCACCGCTGATGCTCGGCGGCAACCCGGGCAGCCTGCCCGCCTCGCCGTGGAAGTTCTTCAACGGCTGGCTCGACGAGGTCGAGGTCTTCGATCGTGTGCTCACCGCGGGCGAGGTCGCCGACCTGTACGCGGCGGGGGCCAACGGCAAGTGCAAGATCCCCGATTGATCGCCTGATCGAGTCTCGACACGCGAGGCGGGGCCTTCGGAGCGATGGGGGCCCCGTCAGCGCTTCTTCTTGGCACGTGACAGCTCGACCTCGAGCTGCCGTGTCCGCGATGGCTTGACCTGGATGACGCGCGGCTCGTAGCCGTCGGCCTCCACCCGCACCCTGATGTACTCGTCGGAGCGAGGGACCCGGATCGGCCGCTCCTCGCGACGTACGTCGTCGATATAGACGCGCGCCTTCTTGGGCACCGTATCGACCAGCAGCAAGATGGGCTCGGCGTCCTCGCTCAGCCCCACCTCTTCGGCAAGGTCGCCCACGCCCTCGCTGACGTCGTGGAGGCTGGTGTCACGGAACATCCACACCGCCGTGCCCACCGCGGCCAACACCCCCAGCCCGACGATCCACCGCAGTCCGAAGCCGCTCCATCCACGACGAGCCGTCGATTCCCCGCCGGGACCATCGGTCGGCAAGTCGAGCTCGAGCCGGGTGTCTTCACGGGGCCCGAACGCCCCCGTCGGCGATCCCTGGGGCCCTCGGGTCTCACCGGGCATGGGCGGCAAGGGGGGCTCGGTCGCGTCACCGTAGACCGAGGTGCGGCCGCGCAGCGCGTCGCGCCAGGGGTCGGCCTCCGGGTCGCGGGAAGACTGGGGCGGCGTCGACGGTCGATCGTCGAGGTTGATCACCGCCGCCCGGTCGATCGCCGCGTGCCCACGGCGAGGCTTGCCCGCCGGGCTGCGCGGCGCAGGGGGTGGGGTGGGCTCGGCCGAGTCGGCTGCGCCCTGAGCACGGCGCAGCGCCGCGCCCAGCTGCCGCATGGAGGGCTGGCGATCGTCGGGCGACTTCTCCATGGCCCGCAGGACGATCGCCTCCACCTGTGCGGGAATGGAGGGCTCGAAGCTCCGGGGCGATGGCGGCGACTTGGCGATGTGTTGCGACAACACCTGCAGCGGTGTGCCCGTGAACGGCATCCGCCCCGCGAGCACCCGGAACATCAGCACCCCCAGCTCGTAGATGTCCGAGCGTGGGTCGTTGGTGGGACCTGCGGCCATCTCGGGCGCCATGTAGCCCGCCGTTCCAAAGATCTCTCCGGTACCCGTCAGGTCGTCGGAGTTCATGGATTGCTCGGGCTGGGCCACCTTGGCGATGCCAAAATCGACGACCTTGACCCGCACCCCGGCGGGAGCCCCAGCGTCGGGAATGAGCAGGCAGTTCGACGGCTTGACGTCGCGATGGATCACCCCGGCCGAGTGGGCAGCCTCGAGCCCGGCGACGATCTGCTGCAGGATGGGCGCCGCCTCGGGCCACGACATCCGCGGCTGGACCTCGAGCCGTTGCGCCAAGTCCTGACCGCGCAGTAGCTCCATCACGAAGAACACGTAGTTGCCCGCGAACGCGACGTCGTAGATCTCGACCACGTTGGGGTGCTCCACCCGGCTGGCCGCTCGTGCCTCCCGCAGGAATCGTTTGCGAGCCGCGGGCCTGGTCGCGAGCTCCGAGTGCAGCACCTTGATCGCGACACGCTTGTCGAGCAGCTCGTGCTGAGCTTCGTACACCGAGCCCATGCCGCCCACCCCCACGCGACGCTCCAGCCGGTAACGCCCGAGCACCGTGCCGCTCAGATCGGGTTCGGGGCTCGAGGGGCCAGACATCGGATCGGGGCCCAGATTAGCACGGCCCGGGGCCGGCAGAGCCCCGAGCCCTCGCGCCCACGAGGCCCTGCGACGTACCCGACGGCGTCAGTTCCCCGGGGAGACCGCGTCGGGACGATGTACGGCGAGCCACTGGTGGATGTCCTCGCGGAGCGTCTCCAGGTCGACGCTGGTGTCGGCCGCGGCGTCGACCTGGGCCAACGCGGCCGTCGCCTCGGTCAACGCGTCGTCGCGGTGCGCTGGCAGCTCCCACATCGCCTTGGCTCGATCGAATCGCGCCTCGGCGATCGACTCCGGCGACGAGCCGGCCGCCACGCGGATCGTGACCACGCGTTCGAAAAGGTCGACCGCGTCTTCCCACCGACCACGCGCGTAGGCAATGCGCGCGAGCCCGACCACGGGGAACGACACGTGGAGGTGATCGGGTCCGTGGGCGATCTCGAGGATCGTGAGCGCCCGCTGATAGTAGTCGAGGGCCTCGTCCAGGCGCCCGTCGTCGAAGTACGAGTTGCCGATGTTGTTGAGCGGGTGAGCGGTGAGCGGATGCTCGGGGCCCAGCACGTTGCGGCGCATCGAGTAGGCGCGCTCGAAGTAGTCTCGTGCGACGTCGGTCTCTCCGAGGCGCTCGTAGACCCCACCGACGTTGTTGAAGGTTCCGGCGAGCGCCGCATCGGAGTCGAACCCGACCTTCACCGCATCTCGCATCGCGTCCTGGAGCACCTCCTTGGCCTCCTCGACCTCACCGCTCTTGAGCAACGCGAACCCGATATTGGCGCGCTGCTTGATGGTGGCGGGATGCATCGGCCCGTAGATGCTCTCGTACAGGGCCGTTGCGTCCTTGTTGGCCGCCAGCGCATCCTGCCACCGCCCCTGCCACATCGCCAGTGCAGACTGACCCGCCAAGACCCGGGCTAGCCGCGGATCATCGGGGCCCCCCGTAGACTCGATCAGTTCGCGGGCCTGCTCGTAGAACTTCCCCACTTCGTCGAGTCGGCCTCGCGCCTTGTCGAGCTGAGCCAGCGCCACCAGCAGGTTGACCTCGTGTCTTGGTGACGCCGAGGGCAGCGCATCGATGAGAGCACGCGCGTGCCGGCTCCACCGCACCGCCTGCTCCTGTTTGGCTTGGCGCAGGGCCAACAGCACCAGATCGATGGACGCGATGATGGCCACCTCCTGGTGGTCGATCGCGATCGCCCCGAAGAACGTCGACTCCATCCGTACGATGGCCTCGTCGTGGTCTTCGTTGCGAAACAAGGCTGCAGCGACGGCCCGATCCACCTCCACGCGAACCGGTGCGTAGGTCAGCGGTGCAACCAACGCTGCGGCCTCTCGCCCCCGCTGAACCGAAGCCCGGTACTGGCCACCCATGTGCAGGGCATCGACCTCGTACAGCAGGTCCCGCGCGGTCTCCACCCGCTCGGCCTCATCGGCCGGCGGCGGCTCCTCGACGCTGGTCTCCAGCGCAGCCACATCGGCACAGTGCTCGACCGAGGGCAGCGTCCGCAGGGCTCGCGGGGCAGACAGCACCAGATCGCGGTCGGCCTGACCCAACACCCGCGTCAGCCCTCCCAGCTGCCGTTGCTGACGGCGTAGACACGCCATGCGGAGGTCCAACAGGCGCTCGGACTGTTCGCCGCGCACGTGCGTGGCCAGGCACGCGTCGTGGTGCATCTGCATCCACGCCCCGGAGTAGTCGTCGAGGGTTCGCTCTACGGTGGCCAGCGTCGTGATTCCACCCTCACCCACCACCCCCGCAAACGCGGTCTGCACCTGCGCGCGACGCTGTGCCCCCCACTGCTCGTCGAGCAGTGCCGCATCCTCGGGACACGGACCATCGCCGCTCACCGCCCACGTGAGCCCGACGGCCCCCAACACGACCGCCCCGGTCGCCACCACCCACCCGAGCGGTCGTCGCGACGGCGTGCGATGACGTTCGACCTCGGCCAACAGCGCATCCATCGACGGGTAGCGCTGCTCGGGCTCGGGCGCGAGCCCGCGGCTGATCACCCGATGCAGCCAGGCCGGGGCATTGGAGCTGGGCCGGGTGGGGACCTCGCCACTGACGACCCGGGCGAGGCTGGCCGGGGTCACGGCACCGCCGTAGGGCCGCTGTCCGTAGACCGCCTCGAATAGTGAGACGCAGAAGCTGAACTGGTCGCTGCGTGCATCGGCCGGGGATCCGCGCAGGACCTCGCGCGCCATATAACCCGGAGTTCCCATCGCGAGCCCCGGCCGCGTCAGCAGCTCTCCGCCGTCGAAGCTCTCGACCAGGTCGACGGGGACATCGCCGCTGTCGTCATCGCCGGCCCCCAGTCGTTCACCCCGCGCCAGCCCGAAGTCGAGCACCTTCACCCGACCGTCGTCGGTGATCATGATGTTGCCGGGCTTGAAGTCGCGATGGACCAAGCTGGCCGCATGGGCCGCGGCGAGCCCACGCCCGGCCTGCACATAGGCATCGACGGCCTTGGTCCACGGCCGTCGGTCATCCACCCAGTCGCGCAGGTCCCGTCCCTGGACGAACTCCATCACCACGTAGATCTGACCGTCGTGCTCCCCAACCTCGTACACGTGCACCACGTTGGGATGCGACAGCCGAGCCATGGCCTGAGCCTCGCGCACCAGACGGGCCCGCCCCACGGCCCCGGGAGCACGATCGGGGTGCAGCAGCTTGATCGCCACCCGCCTGTCGAGCCGCTCGTCGTAGGCGGCATAGACCACCCCCATGCCGCCCGCGCCCACCCGTCGCAGCACGGCAAACCGTCCCAGCTCCGAGGGCGTGGGGGCATCGGTCGAGGTGGGATCCTCGAGGGTCTCGGCGCCCACCAACAAGCGATCGACGCTGTGCATCCCCGTGGCTGCGCGCCCTTCGGCGGAGGTGTCGGTGCTCTCCCGCATCACCACCACCGCGGCCTTGGACCGATGCAGCGAGGGATCACGAGCCGGGCGATGCCCCACCCCAACACCACGCCGATGACGTCGAAGCCAAAGTCGTCCCATGCCCCGTGCCGATCCCAGGGGAACAACCGCTGGCCGAGCTCGGTGATCGCCCCCACCGCGATTCCCCAGGCCAAGACGTCACGGCCGCGAACACGAGCCCACGTCCACAGGCCGGCGAACGTCGCCATGAGCACCATGTGCACGATCTTGTCCCACCACCACCAGGGGTGCTCGGGCGGTGGAGGCGGCGGCATCCACAGCAACACGAACACGATGAGCGTCCACGCCCACGCGATGATTCGCATCACGCGGAGCACACGGCCGGCGGCGGGCTCGGGGCGACCCAACCGACTACTACGACTGCGGCGAGGAAGCAGCGGTCTCGGCGGAGAGCCACTGCGAGATCAGCTCGTGGTCGTCGACGATGGCCGAGCGTCGATGACCCCACGTGGAGCTGACGAAGATGCTCGAGCCGGCTTCGAGCTTGGGGGTGAGATAGATCGCGCTGTACTCGATGCCGTCGGCACCGACCCAGCCCGACACGGGCAAGGGTTTGTTGGACACGGGGCACAGCAGCTCGCACTTGGTGCCGTCGGCGAGCCCCTCCATGCCTTGCTTGCGAGAGTCGCCGTGGATGGGAGACAGGTGCACCAGCTCCTCGCGATCCCCCGCCCGCACCAACAACGTGACCGCACCAAAGCCGTCGAACTCCACGTCACTGATCCCCACGAGGTTGTCGCCGTCCGGGCCGTAGGCCTGGTTGACCACGATGATCACGTCGTCGTGGATGGTCACGGGTGCATCGGGCCCCACGCGCGGGGAATTTCCGGTGATCTCCAGATTCTCGATGTCGACGTTTTCCCGGCCCATCACGCCCGTCATCACACACGGGATCGACGACGATCCGCAAGCGATTAATCGGTCCATGGGTGGGGCTGCGCGGCGTCGCGCGGTCGAACGGTGGTCGGCCGCGGTGGGCGGGAGCGTTTTTTGCTAGCCTCCGCGGCCGATGGCCCCGCCCGCCACGTTTCACCGGCTGTTCATCGCCAACCGCGGTGAGGTCGCCGTTCGCATTGCCGCCGCCTGTGACACGATGGACATCACTCCGGTGTTCGGCGTGTCGGAGGCCGACCGCAGCGCTGGATACCTCGATGGACGCGAGACGGTGCTGCTGGGCCCCGGTCGCGCCAGCCACAGCTACCTCGACCCCGTGCGCATCGTCGCCGCAGCGCGGCAGACGGGCTGCACGGCGTTGCACCCCGGCTGGGGTTTCCTGGCCGAAAATCCCGCCTTCGCAGCCCTGTGCGAGAGCCACGGCGTCACGTTCATCGGGCCTCCCGCCCACGTGATGCACCGGATGGGCAAGAAGACCCCGGCCAAGCGAGCGATGGCCGCCGCGGGCCTGTCGCTCATCCCCGGCAGCGATGGAATCTTGGCCGACGCCGAGCAAGCGCGAGAGGTGGCCGATCTCATTGGCTACCCGGTGCTCATCAAGGCCGAGAGCGGCGGCGGAGGCCGAGGCATGAGAATCGCCCGCGGCCCCGACGAGGTTGCCTCCGCCTACGCCGACGCCCAGGCCGAAGCCCGCGCCGCCTTCGGAGACCCCCGGGTCTACATGGAGAAGCTCATCGAGGGCGGACGGCACATCGAGATCCAGGTGATCGCCGACCGCTACCGCCAAGCGGTGCACCTGGGCGAGCGCGACTGCACGGTGCAGCGCAACCACCAAAAGCTCATCGAAGAGTCGCCCTCGCCCGTGCTCTCGGAGGACGTCCGCGCCGCCAGCCTCGCCGCCGCGGTCGAGGCCACCCGACGCATCGGCTACGTGGGGGCGGGCACGATGGAGTTCTTGCTCGACGCCGACGGCGTGCTGCGGTTCATGGAGATGAACACCCGCCTGCAGGTGGAGCACTGCGTCTCGGAGATGCGCAGCGGGGTCGACC
>JAHZJA010001452.1 GCA_022601155.1 Deltaproteobacteria bacterium
CGTCAAGCAGCGGTGCGCGCGACACCGACCGTCTGCTCGATCACCTCGATGAGCTCCATCCGTGCCCGCAGATCGATAGACTTGGTCGGCGGGCGCACGCGTCCACAATCGATGATCCCACGCAGGCGCAGCACCTCCTTGCGCAGCGCGACCCCCAAGCCCCGCTGGGCGACGTAGACCATCAGCGGCAGCCACCGAGCATACTCCGCCGCGGCCGCCCCCGGATTGCCACGACGTGCCTCCTCGATGATGCTGACCAAGTGCGTGGGATAGGCGTAGCCCGTCATCAGCCCATGAACCCCTCGCGCCAACATCTGCGGTGCATGGAGGCCCCCGCTCGCGCCGTAGATCTTCAGCCTGTCACCGAGCGCCGCCTTGAACTGCGCGACCTTGGGCAGGGTGGGCACGCCCTCCAGCTTGATGCCCACGATCTGCGGAACCGCGTCGACCAGCTCGGCCATCAGCTCCGCATCCAACACCTGTCCCCGCAGCGGTGGGTAGTCCAGCAGCACCAACGGCAGCCCGCACGCCCCCGCGACCTCGCGCATGTGCTCGATGATGGCAGGCATGCCGGGTGTCCACGGGGGCGCCACCAACAGCGCCGACGCACCCCGCTGCGCGGTCCGACCAGCGAATCGCGCGGCGCTGCGCGTGCACTCGTCCAGCACGCCCACCACCACGGGCACCCTCCCCTTGGCCACGGCCATCACCCGGGCCACCACGCGATCACGCTCGTCGTCCTTGAGGTGCCCCGACTCCCCCGTCACGGCCAGCGGGACCAAGCCGCGCGCGCCCTCGTCGATCATCGCGTTCGCGAGTCGGTCGAGGCTCCCGTCGTCCACGGCCCCCATCTCCGTGAACGGGGTGACGAGCACCGAGCACAGCCCCGACGGCAAAGACTCGGTCATGCAGACGCCGCCAGTCGGGTCACTCCGTCGAGGAATCGGTAGCGAGCGTTGAGTGCTTCGGTGACCGCCGTCACCACCACCCGCGAGTCCTCGGGCGTCCTCATGTGCCCCCGAAGCAGCGCCTCCAGCCGTGCCTTGTGACCGTCGTCGACCTCCACGTGCAGCTCGAAGAACAGCAGCGCCTCCCGTGGAAGTGCGGCACAAGCCTCGATACCCTCCTGGAGCTGACGATACAGTGAACCAACGATCCCCTCTGATGCATAACAAATCGCCCCTACCGCGGCCTGGAAGCCCCGTGTCTCTGCCATCCCCAAGTACGTCCCGATCAGCGCCAACGTCTCCGGCTCGGCCGGCGTCGCCTCGAGGGTCGCATCGTCGATCTCCAAGCTGCGCGTGAACACCCGAAACAGCTCCGGGTGAGAGTGGGAGGCGCGACCTTCTCCCAGCTCGTCCCACAGGTTGTCGGCCACCACCAGCTGCGCCTCTTGGTCGGGGCACACCAGCAGCACCGCCGCCAGGTAGCGGCAAAACTCCCGCGAGAACTTGTACATCTGCACGCTGAGCGCTCGGACCTCCGCCATCCCCAGCTCACGCTGACGACAGCGCACGAGGAACGGGTGTGACCACAGCGGATGCTCCTGCACCAGGCGTTCGATCCGAGCGATCGAGACATCGGCGGCCGGGCCCCAGGGAAACGGCTCGCCGAGCAACGGCTCGGGGACGGTGTTCGACTCACGTATGATCTCCATCAGGTCCGCTCCACGGTGAAGGCGACGTGCAACGGCATGTCGGCGACGGGCTCGAAGAACGTGGGGTCCAGAGCCAAGTGCTCCTCGGTCACCGACAGCTCTTCCACGCGAGGCATGTACTCGAACCCAGCCAGCTCGAGCGCCTCGAAGTAGTCTTGAAACGTCTTGTGCACGAACAGCACGTCGAGCGGGGTGCCGCTGCGCTTCCAGATCCGCCCCGAGAACTGCTCGTCGCGGCCCGAGAAGTAGCCCGCTCCGTTGACGTCGAAGTAGAACGGCCGTCGTGCCTGCGAGATGAACGGGAATGCGGGATGCGGCACGGCGAACACCAGCCGACCTCCGGGCCGCAGCACCCGGTGCGCGTGGTGCAGTGCGCGGCGGGTCTGCTCCACGTCGAGGTAGTTGAACAAGAACACCGCAACCACCAGGTCCACGCCGATCTCGCGGAAGTGCAGGCGTGACGCGTCCCCCACCCGGTAGTCGATCCCCAGGGGCTCGGCGGCCTCGGCCTGCCGGGCACGCCCGATCATCTCCTCGGAGATGTCGACGCCGATGACGTGCGCGCCTCGGGCCCGGAGCTTGCGGCTGACGTAGCCCTCACCACAGCCCAGGTCGAGCACGCGGATGTCTTGCACGTTGCCGCACAAGTCCAAGATCCTCGGGCGCGCGGTGAAGTCGGACAGGGAGTCGGCTTCACGACGAACCCAAGCGTCTGCAGTTTGGTTGTAGAGCGTTCGGGAGGTCGTTGTGGCCATGGAGACCACCCCTCAGTGCAACGGCCGTTCCAGGGACCGCGCAAGCCCGATTGAGACCGGGGCCGCAATCGGCCCCACCTCAATGAACCCCTGCCGAGCCGAGGTGTCCGCGAGGTGGGAAGGTCGCCGCGTGCGCTCGACACTCGACTGTCACGATCCGTCGGAGAACTGGCGGATCCCCTCACCCCCGATCGTCAATCAGCTGACACTGCACCCATTTGATCGCGCCGCGGCGATGTTCAGCGGCCATGACGACGCCGCGTAGGCTGGCCGCCGCCCGACAGCGGCCGTCCGCTGCCCGCAACGGAATCGAGCCGCGATGCCTACCCCGCGACCGATGACGATCGGGCCGCCCGCTGCCCGCAACCGAATCGAGCCGCGATGCCTACCCCGCGACCGATGACGACCTGGCCGTCCGCTGCCCGCAACGGAATCGAGCCGCGATGCCTACCCC
>JAHZJA010001453.1 GCA_022601155.1 Deltaproteobacteria bacterium
GACTCGCGCGCGAGCGATGTGATGGACCCCGAAGCGGCGGCGCCGGGGGCCAACGACGATGCCTCGGGGGTCATCGTGACCCTGGAGCTGGCCCGCGTGCTCGCGGGCACCCCCTTGGATGCCACGGTGGTGTTCATGGCCACGGCGGGGGAAGAGCAGGGCCTGCTCGGCGCTCGTCAGCACGCAGCCGCAGCCGCAGCCGAGGGCCGCGCGATCACGGCCGTGCTCAACAACGACATCGTGGGAGACCCCACCGCCCCCGATGGTCGCAACTACGCGTCCGAGATCCGACTGTTCTCGGCGAGCGTTCCTCTGGCCGCCGACGGTGACGCGCTGGGCAAGCTGCGTGCAGCCGGGGCGCTGTCCGACGGGTCCTCACGGCAGCTGGCTCGACACATCGCGATGCTGGCCAGCTGGGAGCGCACTCCCGTCCAGCCCCGGCTGGTGTTCCGCCCCGACCGATTCCTGCGCGGCGGCGACCACCTGGCCTTCGATGAACGGGGCTACCCCGCGGTCCGCTTCACCGAGGTCGCCGAGAACTACGACCGCCAGCACCAAGACCCTCGCTCCCAAGACGGCAGGACGTACGGCGACCACCCCGAGCACGTCGACCTCAGCTACCTCGCCGAGGTCGCCCGCCTCAACGGCACCGCCCTCATTCATCTCGCCAATGCACCGGCCCCCCCCTCCCAGGCCGCCGTGGTCGCCATGGCCCTGACGATCGACACGACCGTCAGCTGGCAGCCCAACCCCGAGCCCGATGTCGCCGGCTATGAGGTGGTGTGGCGCGCAACGACCAGCCCCACCTGGGAGCACCTCCACGATGCGGGGACGTCGACCTCCGTCACCCTGCCCCTGCACAAGGACGACTGGATCTTCGGGGTCCGGGCCTACGATCGTGACGGATACCGCAGCCCGGTCAGCGCCTGCGGGGTACTGCGGCCGTGACGAGCCCGCCGCCCGTGCCTCGGCTGTCTTCGGCGGAGCTCGTGGCCCGCTACGACGTCATGCTGCTGGACTCGTACGGGGTCCTGGTCGACGAACACGGGCCTCTGGCGGGGGCCGCTGCGTTCCTCGCTCGGCTCGATGCGGCGGGGCGGCGATGGATGGTGCTCAGCAACGACGCCTCCCGCCTCCCCGAGACCTCCGTCGCCCGCTACCAGGCACGAGGCCTCCCGATCACCGCCGACCGCTTGATGACCTCGGGTGATCTCATCGGCCCGCACTTTGCCGAGCGAGGCTTGGCGGGCCGACGGTGCGTGGTGCTGGGCCCCAGCGATTCGCACGCGCTGGTCGAGCAAGCGGGGGGCGTGCTCGTCCCCATCGACCACGATGGCCCCCAAGTGGTGGTGATCTGCGACGACGCCGGGTATCCGTTTCGCGAGACGATCGAGACGTTGGTGAGCACCCTGTACGCCCGCATCGGCGACGGTCATCGGGTCGATCTCGTGCTGCCCAACCCAGACCTCGTGTATCCCAGCGGCCCCGGGCGGTTTGCCTTGACCGCAGGCAGCGTGGCTCGCCTAGTGGAAGAGGCGCTCGCGCTGCGGTGGCCGGATGATCCGCCGCGCTTCGTCGCCCTGGGCAAGCCCCACCGTGCGATGTTCGCCCACGCGCAGCAGCGACTGGCCATCGAGCCCAGCGATCGTGTGGTGATGGTGGGCGATCAGCTCGCGACCGATGTGGCTGGCGCATTGTCGGCGGGTCTCGACGCGGTGCTGGTGGCGACCGGGGTGGGAGACCCCCGACAGCTGCCCAAGACCGGCCCCCGCCCCACCGCGTGGATGCCCGGGGTGGACTGAGACGTCACCCGCGAGACGTGGCCGCACCGAACATCAGCGCCGCGCACCACGTCGCGGTGCGGCTACGCGCGCGACAGCCCGGGGTGCAGCCCACGGGGACGAGATCGGCCTCGCGGTGGGCACCCGTCGGTCACGCGCTGGTGATGTCGAAAGCCGGAGGCAACGCCACCAGCTCGCCACCAAAGCGCTTCTTGAACTCCGAGAACCCCCGCCAGCTCGCCGCGCGCTCCGGATAGCGTGGGTCCCAGACCCCCATCAGATCGAACAGGTCGCAGCCCTCGCGCACGGCAACCTCCATCGCGTGGTGCACCAATCCCGTGGGCACCCGCTCGGCTCGCGCCTCCGGCACGGAGAACGCCGCATAGTAGGTGGCAATGGCATCGTGGAGCAGCAGCACGACCACCCCCACGACGGCATCGTCGCGGTGCGCCGTGACGAACCATCCGCGCTGCGCAAAGCCACGCACCAACGCCGCGGTGAATGGCCACTGATCGAACAGCGTGGGCTGCCGTGCGACGAAGCGGTCGTACTGGTCGTGGATCTCGGCCAGCAGCGGCGGCTCGATCCGATCGAAGCGATGGCTGGCGTACCGTACCCCCGTGGCCGCAGCCGCCTTGCGAACGTTGCGACGCGCCACCGCGGACATCTGCGCCACCGCGGCCGGCACGCCCCCCGCCACATCGAGGACGCGCGTGCTGGTGTGCGCCGCCCCGGGCCCCGCGGCAGACCAGCCGAGCGCCTCCAGCTGCGCCGCATAACCGGCGTCGTCACCCGGCACCCACTGCAGCACGCGTGCACTCCCATCGCGCCGCCACACGGTGCATCGCACCGCGGGCTCCACCTGTACGGTGGTCACTCCCGTCCGCGCCATCACCGTGTCGAGGGTCTCGAGATCGAGCGCGGCGGGGCGAATCATCCGGGCGCGCAGCTGCCCGCCCGAGGGCCGCAGCACCACCAAGCCCGCCCCTGCGAGCAGGCACGCCGAGCCCACCTGTTGCTGGGCCGCGGCGTAGGGCAACGACTGCGTGACCGATTCTCGGGCCGAGACCCGCTCGAACACGGAACGAGAACCGAGGGCGCCGCCCTCGATCGCAGCATCGTCCGCGGTCATGGGCGCTGCCCCTCCAGCCGGCGCAGCGCCTCGAGCAGCCCGGCATCGCCGGCGGGCGGCATCGCCAGCCGCAGCGCGACCAACAGGTCCCCGCGCGGCCCATCGTTGGTGGGCAGCCCCTGCCCCCGCAGACGCAGAGGTTGATGTGGCGCAGTGGCGGGCGGCACCTTCACCTCGAACCGCCCAAACGACAGCACGACCTCCACGCATCCCCCGGCGTAGAGGGTACCGAGCGAGACCTCGGTCTCCACGTGAAGGTCGGCGCCGTCGGTGCGTAGCCCGGCCTCGGCCTCGAGCCGCAGCTCCAGCAGCAACGCACCCGGAGGCTCGCCCGGGGCTCCCAGTCCCGGCAACGTCAGCAGGCTACCGGGCGCCGTGCCAGGCGCCACCTCCACCGCGGTCGACGTCCACTCGCCGTCGGCTTGCGCATAGCGTACGCGTCGGGTCGCACCACCGATGAACTCGTGGGCACGAAGCCCGAGGCTGGCCCGCAGGTCGAGCCCCTGCTCGGGACGCTCCTGGACTCTCGCCCCGCCAAAGAAGCGGTCGAGGAAATCATCGAACCGGGTGCGACGAACCTCTTCGAGGTCGGCGAAGTCCATCACGTCGCGACTCCACAGCCCCGAGTCGGCCGCGCCCTCGGTCGGGTGTGCCTGGGCCTCGCGTGCCCGTCGCGCGCGCTCCGGATCGAAGCCCCGGGTAAAGGCAATCTCACCGAACTCGTCATACAGCGGGCGCCGCCGCGGATCCGACAGCACCTCGTAGGCCGACACGACCTCTTTATAGCGCTCGGCCGCCCACTGACGCCCCGGGTTGAGATCGGGATGGAACCGTCGCGTCAGCTCGCGGTAGGCCTTCTTGATCTCGGGCGCGTCCGCCGAGACCGACAACCCCAGCGCCTGATACAGGTCGCGCACGGCCGCATTGTATCGCCGCCGCCCGCGACCGGCGGCGGTGAGCGCGGGACCGCGGGCGACTGGCCGCCACGCCTACCGTCGGGCGTCCTCGTTGCGGGCCTCGCGATACGCCATGGAGGCCTCCATCCGCTGCTCCCACGCCTGCGACAGGGCCTCCATGTCCTGTGGGTCCTGCGCTTCGACGCTCATCACACCCGACAGCAATGCCTCGAGCACCTGACCCA